>JBGTJG010000283.1:0-6608 GCA_041745235.1 Ferruginibacter sp.
CCTGCGGGGTTTGAACGATCTTGTACATATTTCTATCTACCGCTTCGTTTCCTTCTTCCGTTATTATTCTAAGGCTATCAATACAATCTGTTACGGGCACAGCAGAACCATATTCGGTTGCTGAAGTGTAGCAGCGCTCAATCAATTCCCTCCTCACCAGTGGCCTGACGGCATCGTGTACAAATATGATGCTTTCCTCATCATCTACCTGTTCCAATCCTTTTTGCACGGAGTGAAACCTTGTACGGCCCCCTGTCACAATTTTAATACGATCATAACCGAAAAATGCATCTATGATCTCCTGCCCGGCGGCGACATGCTCAGCCGGTAAAACAAGAATTATCCGGCAATCATTATAGACTTTCAGAAAGGTATTTATCGAATAGTATAAAACAGGTTTTCCGCCAAGGAGCATAAACTGCTTAGGTACATCAGATTTCATTCTTAAACCCGCCCCACCTGCTACAATAACCGCATATTTTTTCATGTAAACCTAATCTTTGTAAATACTTATTTTTCTTTCCCCGGTGCTGCTCTGCATAGCCCTGTACATACCCGCACTGTTAAACATCATTGCTACATTCCCTTTTGCATCCACCCCGATCATACCTCCTTCACCTTCAAGGTCAATCAGTTTTTTATGTACCACTTCATTCATGGCATCCTGCAGGCTCATGTTTTTGTATTCCATATGTGCACTCACATCATAAGCGGCAACTGCTTTAATAAACGGCTCTCCATGGCCGGTGCAACTTATGGCGCAGGTGTTGTTGTTTGCATAAGTACCTGCACCAATGAGTGGGCTATCACCGATCCTGCCGTATTTTTTATTCGTCATACCGCCGGTACTTGTAGCTGCAGCGATGTTTCCCTCCGCATCGCATGCTGCAGCACCCACCGTACCGAATTTTTTGTCCTTCATTAATTCTTCCAGGCCCTGATGTGTATGGTCAAGGGAATAATTATCGCTGTCTCTCATTGCCTTCCACTGATCATAACGAAATTGTGAAAAGAAATATTCATCAGGTTCCAGTTTGATTCCCTGTTTTATAGCGAAATCATTAGCGCCTTTGCCGCTGAGAAATACATGATTGCTGTTGTGCATTACTTCCGCTGCAAGCTCTATAGGATTTCTTACGTTGCGTACGCCGGCAATAGCACCTGCTTCACGATTTTTTCCTTCCATGATCGCAGCATCCATTTCCTGCACACCCTTTTTGGTGAATACAGATCCCCGTCCTGCATTAAAAAGTAAATTATCTTCCAGCACGACAACTGCAGCCTTTATTGCATTGACTGCAGAACCGCCCTGTTCCAGTACGGCATAGCCTGCATCTAAAGCAATCTTCAATCCCATAATATATGCCTGCTCTAATTCGGGAGTCATATCTTCCTTCAAAATTGTACCCGCACCGCCATGGATAACGATAGAATATTGTTGCATGATCTGTTATTTTGTGACAAGCAATTGCCTGCATTCCTGTAATAAAATTTCCCTGTTAATGGCTACTGTGCCTACTTCTTCACAAACGAGGCCACCCGCTATGTTTGCCATTTCCGCCATCAGGCGTGTATTTGCAGATGCCGCATAAACAACAGCAGCTACTGCAATTACGGTATCTCCTGCACCGCTCACATCTGCCACACTGCGGATATGTGTAGGTATTATTGCTTTCTCGTTTCCTGTTTCATAAAAAACGCCTTTCTCAGATAACGTTATCAGAGAAACTTTGTGATGCAATTTTTCAAACAAAGCATCATGTATTTCTCCGAGTAAACTTTCTGACACTTCATCACCGAGTATGTTCAATGCCTCTTTTGCCTCATGAAGGTTTGGCTTGAAGATGTCTGTATCCCTGTATAAAAAAAAGTTTTTTCGTTTAGGATCTACTGCGGTAAGGATGTTGTTTTTTTTACAGATGGCCAGGATTTTCCCGATAACATTTTCTGTAAGCACTCCTTTGTTGTAATCTTCCAGGATGACAAGATCAGGTTTTTCTTTATCAGCATACGCCGAGAAGGCATCTGTCAGATCAACTTCGTCAGCAGGAGTGAGGGTTGTTACCAATTCCGCATCCAGCCGCATCATGTGCTGGTTTCTGCTGATGATCCTTATTTTATTGGTCGTCATCCTGTCTCCGCTATGCAGCAGGTAGTCAGGATTAATGTTATTACGCCTGAATAAAGAGACCAACCGATTCCCTTCGTCATCATTCCCTACCACACTTATCACATTTACAGCAGCTCCGAGTGCTGCTATATTCAATGCTACATTTCCCGCACCACCGATTCTTTCTTCTTTCCTAAGCACGGAAACTACAGGCACCGGCGCTTCAGGCGAGATGCGTTCTACATTTCCCCACCAATAAGTATCCAGCATTACATCTCCTATTACGCCAATTTTCAGGGTGCTGAAAGAGGAGAAAAGGTTATCGAGATCCGCGGCAGTCATCATATACTTTCCTTATTTTTATTAGCCACTGCAAGATAATAAAGGGGAATACCCGCCAGAACAATTGCCAGTCCCCAGCCCGCATAAACAGGCTTATAATAAATAAGCAACGTACAAAAAGTTACAGCCATCAAAATATAGATGGCGGGTAAGACCGGGTAGCCAAAGGCACGGTACGGCCTTTCAATATCCGGGCGTTTTTTGCGCAGAATAAATATGCCGAGAATGGTAAGTGCATAAAACAAAACAACTACAAAAGAAATCATGTCCAGAAGGTCGCCGTATTTACCGCTGAGGCAAAGGAGGGAAGCAACAATGCATTGGAGCCAAAGGGCAAACTCGGGTACATCATTTTTATTGAGTGTGCCTGTCTTTTTGAAAAATAAACCATCCTTTGCCATGGTGTAATAGACCCTTGCGCCTGCGAGGATCAACCCGTTGTTGCAACCGAAAGTAGATATCATAATCATGACAGCAATAACGTATGTACCGATGTTGCCGAATATTGCCTGACTTGCACTTACTGCTACGCGGTCCTGCGGTGCAGAAGCAATGTCCTGCAGCGGCAAAACGCTTACATACATCAGGTTTGCTGCCACATAAATGATGGTAACTATGAGCGTTCCTAAAAAGAGGCTAAGGCCAATATTTCTCTTAGGATTGCGTACTTCCCCGGCTATGAAAGTAACATTGTTCCAGGCATCGCTGCTGAAAATGGAACCTACCATAGAGGCAGCAATTGCGCCCAGTATTGCGCTGCCGGCAACGCCGCCGATGACATTACCATCCGGGCCGCGGTTCTTCATACCCCATGCATCCTGCCAGTTCGTATTCCATATTTCAGGCTTAGAAGCGAGCAAAAAGCCAAAAAGGATAAGGCCAAATAAGGAAAGCAGTTTTACTACAGTAAATGTGGTTTGAATAAGTTTACCGCTTTGAATACCGCGTGTGTTTACCCATGTGAGAAATACAATGAGCAGGATGGAAACCACCTGGGCGGTGTAGATATTTAAGCTGCCAATACTGAACAGGATATTATTGTCATTGAGTTCCAGGGCAGGTATAAAGTAACCGGCAAATTTAGAAAAGGCTACACCAACAGCGGCTATTGTGGCGGTTTGTATAACAGCAAAAAAACTCCAGCCGTAAAGAAAGCCTGCTAACGGATTAAAAGCTTCTTTGAGATAAACATACTGGCCACCTGCTTTCGGATACATAGCACTCAACTCTCCATAACTTAATGCAGCGGTAAGCGTCATAAACCCTGTAATCAGCCACACGGCAATAAGCCATCCTGCACTGCCCACGTTACGTGTAATATCTGCACTCACAATAAAAATTCCTGAACCAATCATGGAGCCGGCTACTATCATTGTAGCATCCATTAATCCGAGAGATGGTTTGAATTCTGAAACGGTTTCGGCCATACAGCAGTTTTAGACCGGCAATATAAGACAAAAAAAAGTGGAGAAATAGTGGGCGATTGACAGTAACCCTTGGCAGTTTTCAGTTAACTATTAAAAGGCAGTAGTGGCGGCTTACTTTTATATTTTCGGATCTTTATTTATATCCCTTCATCTTTGCGTTCATTCCTTTTATTACATCTGCAGTTATGTTCAGGGAAGAATCTTTATACAGCATGTAATCTAAGCCGGTACCGGTAGTAAGTATGTACTGATACCTGCCGTGTTTATTGTAGTCCTTTAAAAAAAGTTTGAGCTTAGATTGGATATCATCCATGAACTGATAGCTTTTTTCACTCAGCTTTTGGGTGAGCGCCTGTTTTTTCCCGTCCACCTGTTGCTGTTGCTGAATCAGTTCACCCTGAAATTTTTCAGCTTCCTGTTGAGTAATTGCACTTCCTCTTTTCAGAAACTCATTTTTGCGGTTTTCAAGAGTCCGATAGCTGTTCTGCCATTCCGTTTCTATCGCCCGCTGTTCACTTTCCAGTTCAGTTCTCCTGTCTTTAATGTAACCAATATTATCATTGAGGGAATCCAACTCTACAAACGCAATGGGAAATGCGGATTGGTTTGCGGGTCCTGCATTTTTTGTATTTGTAACAGAAGCAGTGGTTCGTTCAATGCCTGAAAAGACTTTTACATAAAGAAACAGCACTGCAGCAAACAAGATCGCACAAAGAACCAGCGGTAGATTTTTCATTATTTATTTTAAGAGGGCGCAATATAAGTTTTAGTCTGTTTTATTACGAGAGTAAAACAAGATTTATAAATCCGTTAACCATATTGGGTTGTAGAACAAAATTATGGATAGAATAATTATCTAAGCAGGAGGAACTTACAACTTTCCCTTGCAACGACTTTTGTATGAGACGCTAAGGGAAAAGGCAATAAGGCTTCGTTATCAATAGGTGCTGCGCGGTTGATTAATGAGGAGCAATCGCCATAAATATTTTTTGGGGTTTGAACATGTTATTTTTCCACTCATTTTTTCTTTTGCTGCTGAATTTATTTAATTCATTTTTGCAGAAGCATGTCTTCAAAAAAAATAATTACCATAGATGGCTGTTCTTCCTGCGGGAAAAGTACTTTGGCAAAGCAACTGGCAAAGGAACTGGGATATGCATATATAGACAGCGGCGCAATGTACAGGGCCATTACACTTTATTTTTTACGGAACCATGTAGACTGGACAGATGGAAAGGAAGTGAAAGCAGCATTAAAAAACATTCACCTTCATTTTGCCCATAATCCCAAATCAGGGGAGTCAGAAATTTTCCTCAACGACGAGAACGTAGAATACCTAATCCGCGACTTTATCATTGCTGATAAAGTAAGCGATATTGCGGCGATAGCGGCTGTGCGTACATTTGCTGTGGCACAGCAGCAGAAAATGGGAGAAGAAAAAGGGATCGTTATGGATGGCAGAGATATAGGAACGGCCGTGTTTCCGAGTGCAGAAATAAAGATCTTTCTGCGTGCAGATATCGCTGTGCGTGTAGAAAGGCGCTTCCGCGAAATGTTTGAAAAAAATCCAAACATTGTATTGGAGGAGGTGAAAAAAAACCTGGAGATGCGAGACTATATTGATTCTAATCGTGAAGTGAGCCCCCTCCGAAAAGCAGCAGATGCGATTGAACTGGATAATACCAAACTCAGCATGGAGCAGCAACTTAAGTTCGCCCTTAAACTGGTTAAAAACTAATCAACTGCTGAAGGATCTGTGATCCTCAGATCTTTTAATTCGGGCAGGCTGTCTTTTAATGCGGCGATCTTTTCAATTACAGCTTCTACCACAGCATCGGGGCAGCTTGCACCGCTGCTGATCAGGACCCTAACCGTAGCTGTATCCGGCAAAAATTGCAGGGTTTCTTTCTCCTGATGATTATGCAGGTCAAAATGAAATATGCTGTTATCAGCCGTGATCTTATCTGCACCGCTTATAAAGTAAGTAGGAAGCTTTTGTTCGCACAGCTCTACCAGGTGCGAAGTATTGCTGCTGTTATAACCGCCTACCACAATTGCCAGATCTGCTTCCTGCTGCAGCAGGCCATAAATGGCAGACTGGTTGTCATTGGTAGCGTAACACAATGTATCCCTGGTATCTGCAAATCTTTCTTCTGTATTGCTTTCATCCAATTTATAGGTGCTTATCATGACCTTTTTAAGAAAATCAGCAATGGCTTGTGTATCGCTTGCCAGCATGGTTGTCTGATTAATTACGCCTATGCGGTTGAGGTGTTTTCCGGGATCAAAATTCTCTGAGAAACGGCCGGAGAATTCTGTGTAAAACTGCTGAG
Organism: Ferruginibacter sp.; assembly: GCA_041745235.1. Taxonomy (GTDB): domain Bacteria; phylum Bacteroidota; class Bacteroidia; order Chitinophagales; family Chitinophagaceae; genus Ferruginibacter. The sequence continues at coordinate 6,213 of JBGTJG010000283.1, forward strand.
GATCTTTCTCACGGGTTATGTATTTGCTGAGCTCAATTGCCTCGCTCATATCATTTACTATTACAGTAGGTGTTCCCTTTGCAGCATGAGAAAATGTAGCTCTTGTTTCTTCATGCGCGGGCTTGCCGTGTACAATTACAGAATAATTTTTCTTCGCTATCTGATCGCCGCGGTTCCACACTTTTTCTACGAACGGGCAGGTAGTGTTATATTTCTCAGTAGAAATGCCAAGAGATCTTATTTTATCTTCTACGGCAAGCGTGGTACCGAAGGCCGGGATGATGACCACGTCATCTGCTGATAATTCTTCAAAAGGAATAAGTACTTCTCCTTTAGTATCCTGCAAAAAGCGAACGCCTCTCTGCAAGAGGTCTGCATTTACCTGCGGGTTGTGGA
>JBGTJG010000284.1:0-5988 GCA_041745235.1 Ferruginibacter sp.
GTGGTAAGCGTGATAACCTTTTCACCGATAAGCGCAGTACTGTCCTGCGCACATATCCTATGGCTTAAAAACAGTAAGAACAATAAAAGGATTTTGTTCATCACTTAAAGTTACATTATATAAAAATCCGCAGATCTGAAAGAAAACTTAAAGATCACTTTGGAAAAACCATTCGATAATCCACATTGATCTTTCCCTTGGTTATATCATCCAGCTTGCGTTTTAGCAGTGTACGCTTTAGGGGCTTCAGATAATCAATGAACAGTTTTCCCTCCAGATGATCATACTCGTGGAGAATGATCCGGGCAGTGATGCCGCGAAATGTATTGGTATGTTCTTCAAAGTTTTCATCGAAATAATTCAGGGTGACCGTTTCATTTCTCATAACATCTTCCCGCACTTTAGGAATGCTCAGGCAACCTTCATTATACTTCCATAATTCCCCTGATAAAGAATCTATATGCGGATTAATGAATACTCCTTTAAACCCGGGTGCATCAGCATAATCCTTTGTATCCCCGTCTTCATCGTTCTCAAAGATCTGTTCGCTGTTCATTATAAATATCCTGACACTTTTGTTTATCTGCGGTGCAGCTAACCCTACGCCATTACTGTTGTACATAGTTTCCCACATATCAGCAAGAAGTTTTTCCAGGCCTTCATGCTCTTTGTCAATATCTTCAGCAACCGAACGTAAGATTGGTGAACCGTATGCGACTATCGGAAGTATCATTATATTAATTACGAATTTAAAATTACGAAAGCTATTTTTTGAATGAATGGCAAAAATAGCAGTTAATAATTTAAAGGAATTCGAATGGATTGGTGCGTATACAATTACTGCAGGGCTCTTCCCATATATTCCTGCAACATAATAGTTGCCGCTATTACATCCACTTCCTTTTTATCCCGCCGCTGCATTTTCTTCATGCCCATTTCCAACATGGCATCTTTTGCCATTTTTGAAGTATACCGCTCATCCACTGTTTTAAGAGGCATCAATGGGAAAGCTTTCTGTATTTTTTTTATCGCTTCTTTTGCCGGAGCAGTACCATGGGTATCTGATTCATCCCAATTTTTAGGCAATCCGATAATAATAAGTTCTACAGTCTCCTGCGTAAAATACTTTTGCAAAAAAGGAATCAATTCAGCAGAAGAAATAGTAGTGAGCCCGGTGGAGATGATCTGCAACGGATCAGTAACAGCTATACCTGTTCTTTTTACGCCATAATCTATTGCCAGAATCCTTGCCATATAAAATTATTGTTCCATCAGCAATGTGAAAGATTGATCCGTACCTGCGGAGTGTTTATAAAGTTCTTCTATAAAATCCGGGCCATAATGTGCCGTATAATGTAAAATATTATCTGTTCGTTCCTGTAAAACTCCTCCGGGAAAAAGAACTGATTTTATTTTTTTGATTTGACGCTGTTGTGCATCAAATTTTTTCTTTTCTGCTTTAAGCATTTTTTTCTCCAGTATCTCTAAGCGATTAATAGCCTGTGTGCGCAGCGCATGTACGTGACCGGTAAGTGTCGTATCTATTGCTGAAGCACTACTTTTAATTGTGGTAAAGACTGCCTTTAACGCTTCTTTTTCTGCTGCGAGATCAAGTTGCAGTGCTGTTTCTCTTCTTACCAGAATTTCGTTTAACTGTAATCCAGTTTGAAAGAAATCAGTTGACGCAAATCCGAGTTTCTTTATATTTTCTGCCGTGTTTTTATTTAGAAGCGCAAAAGAATTCCTGAGGACAAGTGCAGGAAAAAATGCATTGACTTCATCAAATACATTTTTAAGTTCCAACCAGTAAGCAAGTTCCCCGCCACCTCCTATAAATGCCACATTCGGCAGGATCATTTCCTGGAAAACAGGCCGCAATATCACATTTGGACTGAATCGCTCCGGGTGTTCCTGTAATTCCCGGTTAAACGCCTCTTTGCTGAATTGCAGATCAGTATTTGCAATCGTAAACCTATTCGAACCCTGCTCAATTCTCTCCCTGATATTATCCTTTAAATAAAATAAATTTATTTCCCTCCCCGCTGCCTGCACTTTATATTCTGCAGGAAAACCGGCGACTGTTTTTGCAACCGCTTTCTGAGAAAATTGTTCAGCCATATCTTTCTTTACTACCCCTGCAAATGCTTGTTTCAATTCTTTATTATCCGGCAATAAAATAACCAACCCGTATTTTCCGAAAAGGCTGTGAACAAAATGAAAAGTTGCCTGTTCAACGGTAGTTCCTTCTGTATAATATTTGCGGACCGCCGCAATAATATCATTGCCGTATTTCTCAGCGGAAAGTTGGCCGGCAACCGCATCAATTATTCTAAGAAAATCTTTATCGATGAGCATCCTGCCTACTGCACCTTTTTGATCGGTTTGCCATTGGTAATGTGAACCGTTTATGTGTACTTCACCAAGCTCTGCAATATCTGCATCTTCCGTACCCATGTAATAAACAGGAACGAATCTCTTATCGGGCATTGCTGCAGAAAGTTGCTGTGCTAATTTTATGGCATGCAGTATTTTGTAAATGAAGTACAAATGCCCCGTAAAAATATTCGGCTGATGTGCAGTGCAAACAGTGAATGTATTTTCACTGAGAAGTGAATCTATGTTAGTTCTGACTTTATCTGCTGTTTCAATATGCTTGTATTGTTCTTTAAGAACTTCAACCAGCAATTCTCGTTTTACGGGAAAGTTTTTGCGTTCTGCAGTAGCTTTTTTTAAACCTACTATATCAGGGCGATAATTATAAAACTCTTTGAGGGATGCTGCATCATCAAGATAATCCAATACAAGGCGGGAAAATGAACCTGTCTGTTTGTATGGTATCTTTTCTGCAATGAAATTCATAAATACAAATTTGAACCACTAAGGTCCAAAGAATAAAAGTTCTACAAAGAAAACAAAATAAGCATTGATTACTGCAGGAGTTATTAAAGGACTAATTCCCCTTCAAGATCATAATCATATGCCTTAGTGATCTGCACATTCACAAAATCCCCCGGTTGCAATTTTTTATTGGTGTTTATGATCACTTCATTATCCACTTCTACACTGTCAAATTCTGTACGGCCGATATATCTCCCGCTTTCTCTTTTATCTACTATTACTTTAAAGGTCTGTCCTATTTTTTCTGCATTTTTTTCCAGGGATATTTCCTGCTGCACTTCCATGATTTCCTGCGCCCGCTCTTCCTTTTCTCCTGCTAATATATCATCTTCTAAAACATGTGCAGAGGTATCTTCTTCATGGCTGTAAGTAAATATCCCTACCCTGTCAAAACGCATTTTTTCCAAAAAAGTTTTCAACTCTTCCACATCATCTCTTGTTTCACCCGGAAACCCCGCAATCAGTGTTGTACGCAAACAAATGCCCGGCACTTTTTCCCGAATCGCGCCCACCAGGTCTTCCATTTCTTCACGGGTAATATTCCTGCGCATAGCTTTCAGCATATTGTTGGAAGCGTGCTGCAAAGGCATGTCAAGGTATTTACAAATATTGTCGTGGGCATTCATTGCATCCAAAATTTCCATCGGAAACTTTGACGGGTAAGCATAATGCAATCTTATCCAAACAAGTCCCGGCACTGCCGCTAGTTCATGCAGCAATCTCGGCAACTCTCTCTTTTTATAAATATCCAGACCGTAATAAGTAAGTTCCTGCGCTATAAGCATGATCTCTTTCCCACCGCGTTGCACCACTTGTTTTGCTTCTTCTACAATACTTTCTATCGGGCGACGCACATGTTGGCCACGCATAAGCGGAATCGCACAAAACGAACACGTACGATTACAACCCTCACTTATTTTGACATATGCATAATGGGAAGGCGTAGCCAGCAATCTTTCCCCGATAAGTTCACCTTTATAATCTGCTTCAAATCTTTTCAGGATCTGGGGCAATTCCATCGTTCCGAAAAATGCGTCTACTTCAGGTATTTCTTCTTCCAGATTATTTCGGTAACGTTCGCTCAGGCAGCCCGTAACATACACTTTATCCAGCTTTCCCTTTTTCTTCAGCGCCACATTGTGCATGATGGTATTGATGCTTTCTTCCTTGGCCTTATCAATAAATCCGCAGGTATTTATGATCACAATATTATGGTCACGCTTCGCATTTTCATGCACGGTCTCTATATCATTTGCCAGCAACTGCCCGCTCAGCACTTCACTATCCACCATATTCTTGCTGCAGCCCAGCGTAATGATGTTTACCTTATCCCTTTTCAGCGTTTTTGTCTTCATAATTTTAAGGGCGCAAAGTTACACTTTAAATATGGGGACTACGACGCAGGAATTTGTTATATTTATGCCCCAAAACAAACATTTTTACCAAAATTTATAATGAGACAGAGCCGGCAATTAATCATCCTCAGTACTTTTTTAATTTTTACGTTTTTCGGTTGCAGAAAATCAAATGATTTTACTGTTCCTGCCCCTCCGGCCTCTCCGATTGTGCCCGGAGTTCCTTCAGTCGTCGGAGATAATGATCATATGCTAATGGGTAATCCAAATGGAGCGGCCTTTACTACTGACAGTATTAATAATTACCTGATGCGGAAAAGTTATTATGCACTCAGTTATAACAGCACAAAGGGAACTCCTAATTGGGTAAGCTGGCACCTTTTCCCTCTTGATTTGGGAGGCACACCGAGACAGGATGATTTTCGGGAAGACAACACATTACCTGCAGCATGGTATCACGTGCAGAGTTTTAGTTTCAGCGGCAGCGGATTTGACAGGGGGCACAATTGCCCAAGCGGTGACAGGACAAACAACATCGAGGGCAATTCGGCTACATTTTTAATGACCAATATGATTCCGCAGGCACCCGGGAATAACCAGCTTACCTGGAATAATATGGAGATGTATATCCGTAGCCAAATGGGCAATACTAAAGAAGCGTATATTATAATGGGATCTTATGGCATCGGCGGTACGGGTAACACCGGCTATGCGACTACGATCAGCGGCGGAAATATTACGGTTCCTTCTTTTATATGGAAAGTTGTAGTATTAATTGATAACAGCAATTCTGATCTTTCACGTGTGAACACGACTACACGGGTGATTGCGGTAATTACACCAAACACAAATGCCATCAACAGCAATTGGAAGACATATCGCACTACAGTGGATAATATTGAAGCAGCCACGGGATATAACCTGTTATCCGAATTACCTGTAAGTGTCCAGAATGTTTTAGAAGCCACTGTTGATACGCTCTGATTTCAGGCAGTACCCGCCGCTTCCCTGTTGTATTTATTCTTATAAGCTATCGGCGATAGGCCGGTGATATTTTTAAACACCATACGGAAAGCCTTGGTATCCGAATAGCCCACTTCGTACATCACCTCAGAAACATTTTTACTGTTTGTCTCAAAGTTTTTCTTGGCCGCTTCCATTTTTACACGTTGTATGTATTCACTGATGGTATTACAGGTAGCTTTTTTGAAACGGCGCTCAAAGTTTCGACGGCTCACGGGCAACATATTACAAAGCTGATCTACAGATATTTTTTCGGGATAATTTTTTTCAATGTATTCCTGTGCCTGCTTCACCGGTTCATCATCATGTTTTTTCTGTCCTTCAAAAATGATAAAAGGCGATTGGCTATACCTGTCAATATCAATCATAAATAATTTAGCAGTGAGGACGGCCACCTCACGTCCCGCAAATTTTTCTACCAGGTAAACGATCAGGTTAATGTAGGAATATGCGCCGCCGCTTGTATAAAGTCCGGAGTCTTCTGTCATTATTTTATCATCAACTAAGATCGCATTCGGAAACATGGCTCGGAAATCATTTGCAAATTTCCAATGCGTTGCGCATCGTTTATTATCCAGCAAGCCCGTAGCGGCCAGGAAAAAAGTTCCGATGCATAAAGAAGCTACTTCTGCTCCGGCTTCATGTTGTGCTTTGATCCATGGTATGAATGCGGCATTTTTTTTAATGGCTTCGGGTATATCTTCATGTATTG
>JBGTJG010000285.1:0-13670 GCA_041745235.1 Ferruginibacter sp.
ACTCATTGACCTGAAAACCATTATTGATGAAGTAAAAGAAGAATTCCGGGAATCAATAGAAGAAAAAAAAGCGACTGTTACTGTCGGGGAAATGGGCAAAGTGAATATTATACCTTTTCAGTTTCATCAGCTCATGCATAATCTTATGAGTAACGCACTTAAATTTTCCAAACAGGATATGCCCCTATGTATTATCATTAAGAGCAAGATTTTATCAGGTGCTGACTCTCCTTTGGCAGGTCGAAAGGCTTGTCATATTTCAATTGCAGACAATGGTATTGGCTTTGAAAAACAGTATTCGGAAAAGGTATTTGAGGTTTTTCAAAGGTTGCATGCCAAAGAAAAATATGCAGGGACAGGAATAGGGCTGGCCATCGTAAAGAAGATAGTGGAAAATCACAATGGCATGGTTACCGTAGAAAGTGAATTGGGAAAAGGAACACGATTTGATATTTATTTTCCTGCAATGATGTCGTAAAATGTTTGTGAGTTGTCATTGTCAGGAAATAGTATTTCATTATTTTCGGTTACCAAACCAATTGCTATGAAAGTAATTTTTTATGCAGATGATGATGCAGAAGATATCGAGATCTTTACAGAAGCCGTTACTGAGGTTGTTTCTGAGGCAGAAATAATTCCTGCATTCTGTTGTGAGGAGTTATTGGAAAAGATAGAGAAGAAACTTATTCCCCCGCCTGATTATATTTTCCTTGACTTGAATATGCCTAAAACATCAGGCAGAGTTTGTTTGAAAAACCTGCGTAAAAATCCGATTTTGAATGATACAAAGGTTATCATTTTATCTACAAGTACAAATACCCATGACATACATTCTACTTACAATGACGGAGCAGATTATTACATAAGCAAGCCCAGTTCTTTCAAGGGCTATAAAGATGTGCTGAGCAAAGTGTTCACTTTAGCTTCTGATACGAGGCCAACAAAGGAAGAATTTGTAATAAATTAATCCTTACCCTTTTGTTTTCTGTGCGATCAATAATAGATTATTACAATGGCCTTATCTGATCTGTTTTTAGGCTTGCTTATTTTTAATTAATAATTCCTTTACCGATGTCCAATGCATTTCAGGGTATCGGTTATTATCCAAATGATCAATTTTTGCTCGCCGGTCTATCATGTTGTGCATGTATTGCATTCCCTGCCAGGCAGGATAAAGCTCGTCTTTTGCCGGAGAGAATTTTTTTGCTATTTTAATGATGATGCCAAGTAATCCTTGTCCGCCTGTACGAATCAGTTTAAATTTTTCTCCTGTTATTTCATTTACAACTGTCCGTATTTCACTCGGGCTTATTTGATCACCTGCTATCCGGAGATACCGTGGAGTGGATGAATCAAGTGCAGCGTTAGCGGTGTAGTCTGCTGTGTTATCCATGGTGGTAAAATCCCAACGATTATCTGCATCTCCCCAATACAGAACAATTTTTTGTTTAAAGAAGATCATGGGTATTTTGCCTGTGAGCAGATCAGTAAATGCACCGTTAAAAATGATCGTTGAAGCAATTGAAGCCTTATCCAGGTATTTATGAAACTCACGCCTCAGATCAAGGTTTCGGTTTTCGCCCGGGGAGAATTTTGTAAAGTCTAATGAATAATCAGATGGAATGAAACGCGGCACACCTGCCGCAATTGCACCGTCTAATAAAACCTTTTGTGCATCTATGATAACATCACGTAACCCTGCTAACACAGAAACTACACAGGAAGCTCCCGCACATGCTTCCTTTAATTCTTCCACGGACCAATTATTTACTCTCCGGATCTTTACACCGAGGTTTTCAAGATGTTTTATTTTCTCACCGTTTGTTGATGTACGGACTAATGCCCTTACTTCAGCATTTTTTGAAAGTAAGGCTTTGATTATTCTGCCGCCTAAGTCACCTGTTGCTCCGGCTACTACAATTGTGTTTTCCATATGTTGCTGCATAGTTTTTCCAATTCAATTTCGCTGAGGTTTGTGGGAGAGGTATCACAATTCTCATTTTGTTTGCTATGAACCGGGGAGATTAAAGCGAGCTGACGAGTGCCTGCTTTTTTCATATGAAAAATTATCAGCGTGCAAGCTTGTAACGAATACCAAAGTTCACCACGCCGCTAAGGTCCTCAAGCGCAAAGTTAGGCTTAGCATTTCCGGTAAGCACGCCGATCGTTTTAAAAGGATCCTGCCACAATAACAACGGCTGTATCTGGAGATCAAAATCCCTGCACAGCTTATACGATATATGCCCGCCTGCAGAAATGCTTGCATAATTAGTGATCGTTTTATTATATGGATTATACTGTTGCGGCTGTACGGTCTCTTTGGTCAGTCCTAACCCGAAACTGAGCCCGTAAGAAAACTTCCGTTTTATTATTTCGTTCTCCAGTAATAGTGATGTGGTGAGGGATTGTATGCTTCCGTCTAACGGCGTTTTATTCATCCAATTCTCGCCTGTCACATCAGATTGAAGATGATGCAACCTAAGTTTCACCCCCCATGCCCTGTCTTTCGGCGTAAACTTTATTTCTGTCATCAGCGAAGAAGGTAAACTGTAATGTACGTTTACTGAATTATCTGTGCTTTCAAAGATGTACGATTTGCCGGTACCCCCACTCAGAGAGAAATCTACCTTTTGTGCAAAGGCAGTAAGAGCGCAACAGGTAAGGAGGGTAAGGGTAATTTTTTTCATGTCTGTCAATTTTTTCCAACCAATGTTCGACAAATTCTTTCGTCGAGAGAAGATTAGTATCCCAATGGGTTTTATTTAGTTTTTATATCCCCTTGCCCACTCATCTTTAATTTTCACAAGCTTTATCAGATATGGAATCAATAAAAGCAATTCTCCTCTGAAGGAAACCGAGCCACCTGAAAACATTGGATAGATCATCAAAGCCACGCAGACGATGATTCCCATTATAGCATCAATGATCCCAAACTTAACGGCCCAATCTTCACTTTTCAGGATACCGAATGCAACTATCCCTTTAAACATAAAAAGTGCAGTGATAAATCCACCTGTTAATGAATAAGGAGTGTATGCTTCCAAACCATATAAGCTCAGTGTGATGTTCTGCATAAAAATTCCTGCTATTAAAATGATTGGCGTGAAGAAGCCGAACACGAGGAAGATCCAAGAAAATATTTTTATCCATAAAGGAATAAGTGATTTTCGGCTGACTTTTCCTTCATTTAAAAAAGAGTCAGACAGGATATCTGGAGCGATGTCAGTCATTGGGCAGATAGTTTTGGTTAAAAAGTGGCTACGAATTAAATATACGCCATGTTTCCGAACGTTTTGTGATCTGTTATTATTAATTGGCCCACCAAAATCAGGAATCATTTAGATATTGCCCAACAGATATTTTAATGTTTTCAATCAACTCAGGATCCATGTATTCATATTCGTCCGGGATGTCTAAAATAACTATTCTTTTGCCTTTCGTTTCTTCCGGAAAGTTCTCGATCATTCTTTGCTTGTGTTTTTTCTCCATAGCAAAGAGGATGTCTGCCCAATGAATAAGTTTTGCATTCAGTTTTATTCGTGCACTCGGCTCAGTTCCTGCAGATTTCGCATGGTGCGTTTCAGATGTTTTAAACATTGCCTCAGCTGTAGGGCTTCGCCATTGGTTTCTGCTGCATACAAAGAGAAGGTTCATATGTTCGCCTTTTGAATATCGGATTTTCAGAATCTAAATAATAATCTTCCGTAAAACTCAGCCGGGTTCCGGGTGTCCGTAAAAAATCGATTGACTTAAAATTCAACAATCACCCCGATAGTCGGTAACGGCACAGATGTATTGGTTACATTGATCTTGGGTACCGCATTAGATCCGTCTCCCTGCAGCGGTTGTCCGTCAGTGGTTATAAATTGTCGGGTGCTCAGGTCGCGGTCAAATATATATTGCGGGAGAACAGGTGATCGGAAGGCAGTCCAATTTTGTACATCAATGAACACATCAAGCGTGGTTTTTTTAAAATTCCATTTCTTGTCTACCCTCAGATCGCTTTGCTGAAAGTTGCCGAGCCGCAGTTGATTAAAGCGGGAATAATCTAAAATGCCTACGCCGCTTGTAGCATAATTTCGCCTGCTGTCAGCCTCATTAAACGGTGTATAGGGTAGCCCGCCCTGGAAGCGGTATTTCAAGCCCAGTTCCCAATTTCTTTTAAGTTTATAACCAAGAGTAAAACTAAACAGGTTTTGGTTGTCCCATGCACTGGGTAAAAGTTTGCCGTCCAATCCGCTGAATTTGGAAATTACATAAGTGTAACTCACGAAACCGAAAAGCTTCTTCGTCAGTTTCTGTTGTGCGAACAATTCTATGCCGTATGATTCTCCTTCTCCGGTTGATACAATCGGTTCATTACCCACCGCACCGAAATCGGCACCGAGATTATTGAGATTTATACCATCACGAAGGGATACCGGAACATTGCTGTAAGTTTTATAAAATCCTTCTAGCGTAAATCGCTGTGTAGCCTTTGGCAAATATTCTACGCCCGCTACATAATGATTGCTGTTGATGTAGGCAGCATTGAGATTACTGAAAATGCCGTTTTGCTGAAAGCCGATAACGGTATAAGCCGGCAGTTTTGTATATCGGCCGGCACTGCCGTTTAAATTCCATTTATCAGCAAGCGCATAACTGAGTGCAATTCTCGGGGAAAGGTTTTGCAGCGGATTGCCTGCATCATTTAAAAAAGAATTGCCGTCTGCACGGATACCTGCAGTAAGGCCAAGACTTTGGTTGAACAAACGTTTTCCTGCCTGCACGTAACCGCCGTAGCGAAAGAAATTAATATCAGTGTTATAATTAAACACATCAGCAGGTTGCAATATCGTGCCGTTAGCATCCCTTATTTCTGCACGACGGCGGATAAAACTATTATTGAAGTATTCCGCATATTGCCCCGCCAGGCCGTAGGTGAATTTCCAGCCGGATGCTCTGTTGTTTACCACATCTATCCGCAGCTTATTTTCAGTTTCAGTGGTTGCTGTATTGTATCGCAGGTTTGCCGGGTTGCTTTCATCATTATTGTCGTACTTAAAAAAATCTATATGCAAACTGTTTCTGCTGAGGGCAACTGTAACGGAACCTTTTTCCAAAGAACGCCTGTAAGACGTGCCCACGGTATAATTCCATTGATTATTCAATGCCGCGTTATCAAGAATGTAAAATTTTTCAAGCGTAGGTTTCTTTATGTTGCCAAACTTAAACTTATCTATTGCGCCGATTCCTATAAATGATAAAGTGTTCTTCGCATTAGGCTGATAAGAAACTTTATACTGAAAGTCGTAATAATCCGGGCGAATCGGGAGGTCTAAAGCGCGGAATAGAAACTGCAGGTAGCTTCTGCGGGCAGATGCTAAAAAGGTGAGGTTCTTTTTTTTATTCAGCGGCCCGTCCAGGGTGGCAGCCAGTTCAGAAGCACTTAGCCTGATATTGCTTTGTATCCTTTCTGTGTTGCCGTTCTTTTGCTTAAATTCAAAAATTCCGCTCAGTGCATTATCATAACGGGCATCAAATGCACTGGTACTCAAACGCACATCTTCAATAAACGAAACGTTCAGGATTCCCTGCGGCCCGCCGGCACTTCCCTGAGTAGAAAAGTGATTGATCACCGGCACTTCAATGCCATCGAGGTAATAAATATTTTCGCTTGGGGCGCCCCCTCTTATAATAATATCATTACGATATCCGTTACCTATACCGTTAGCTCCCGTAATACCCGGCAGCGATTGCACTACGCGGCTTATATCAAAATTACCACCGGGGTTACTTTTAATTTCCTCTGTCGTTAACCGTTGCACACTCAGGGGTGTTTCCAGGGATGTGGCCTTGGCGGTACGGCGAGTGCCTTTTACAACTACTTCGTTCAGCGTTCCTTGTGCCCGTTGCAGTTCAAATGAAATTTCATTGCTGTTCCCGTTTGTGATGGGAATATTAAATTTAGTCTGCGTTTCATATCCTACAGCAGTGGCAGATAATGTATAACTGCCGGGTACCAAATTGGTAAAATTGTATTTGCCCAGAGTATCTGCAGCCGAACGCTGATCAAGTTGTTCGATGGTGATCGTAGCCCCTTCAATGGGTCTGGCATTGCCGGCATCACTTACCCTGCCCGTTACCGCTCCTTTTTGCTGCGCAATTGCAGGGAGGGAAAGAAATAGTAAAAGAATAAAATTGAATAGTGTTTTTTGCATAAAATAGTTTCAGGTAACGATGTTCCAACATTGTTTGGAACAAAATTAAGGAAACTTATACGCACATTGTTTTGCTGATGGAAGTGATCAAACAAAATCCTGCATATGGAAATTTGCTTTTGGTATGTTCTGATAGATATTCGGAGTATTAACCATTTTATCGATAACCCTTTTCAATTTTTCGAATGTAGTAGGCTTTGTAATAAAGTAGCTTACACCTAATTCATATAAAGGGTTAAGGTCAAAAGGAACCGCTGATGAGATCGCAACTACGGGGATGTATCTCAACGCAGGATTTTGTTTTATCTTCTTAATGCATTCAATGCCATGAATGCCATACATCATAAGGTCAATAAATATAACGTCAGGTTTTTGTTGCGCTTCACTAAATAAGTGCCCCAGTGCGTCTTCACAACTTTTAGCTATATGCAGTTTGCTATTAGGTGACACATCACTCAGGGCGTACCTGAAAAAATCAATATCATCTTCATCATCTTCAACAATTAAAATAAGGGGTAGAAAAGAGAGTGTAGTCATGAAATGGAGGTGCAAAACGGATGCCACGTATAAACCTCGTATTCTATATTTTATAATCCGGTATATTGGGACTTGCTAATCAACAAACCTGCGGCGTGCGTGGAGTTTACTTTGATGCAACAAATATAATTCTCTGCCGTGGTGCGTAGCATACGCAACACTGAGCCTTAGCCGCTTTGTGTGCACCGAACCTACAGTAATACATTCTCTACCGGTGCTGCTTTCTTTGGAAAATTATCGTCTCCCAAAAATTCTTTTACATCTGTTTCAATGGTAGTGCAAATGGCGCTTAGGGGTACATCATTAAGGGCATTGTCGAAAGGGTTTTCGCTGAACTCTCCTATTTGCTCCATTGTATAAAACACCCATGAAATCAGCAGGGAAAAAGGCACAGTAAGCCAAACGCCGTAAACCCCCAATTTATCCATTTCGTTCATCAGGCCGAAAGGAAGCAGAGAAATAAACAGTACCACAAATATCCTGCTGAAGATGCTGTACTGCCGGTACAGGGGTGTACTCTTAATGCGTTCGCAACCACCCTGAAAATTTATCAGTTCAACAATTTGTTTTACCAGGTCGCTGTGTTCAAAATCATCAATCATACCTTTCTTCTTAAGCTGCCCTAAGTCGTGAATTTGCTTTTTGAGCAGATGATTGGCTATGTTAGTTCTTTTATTAAGCATCTCGAAATACTCCATCTTGCCTCCCTCGGTAAATATCTTTTTTACACCGGCATCAAATTGTTCCAGTTCATGTTTCTCGCTTAAAAAAGTCTGGTGCAGGTGTTCCCCGCTTGTAGCCCATGGTATTGTTTTGCGCAATTGGAGCCGCAGGATATTTATCCAGGAAATGTGTCGGTATAAAAATTCTTTTTGAATCGTTTTGTCCGGTACTACAGCAATCAGCATAGCAGCAAAACTTCTGGAGGTATTGGTAATAGAGCCCCACAACTTGCGAGCCTCCCACAAACGGTCGTAAGCCTGGTTATTTTTAAAGCCTACATAAAATGCCACTGCAGTTCCAATGGTGGCTATTGGAATAAACGAAATACCAAGCCATCGCCAACCGATAATTTTGTACAGGAAACAGGCAAGCACAGATACCAAAAAAGTCCGAAGCAAATTTCTGCGTGCAAAATGCCATATCAGATGGAGATCAAATGTTTTGCCTACGTACATATGTTTTGGATTTGATGTGAATGATCCTTTAAAATCAACTTACTTATTTACCAGAGAACAACCCCATTTGGCAATGCCTTTCAATAAAGGAACCAGCTCTTTTCCTTTGGGGCTTAAATGGTATTCAACTCTTGGTGGAGCTTCAGCAAAGGCAGTTCTGATAACAAGATTATCCTCTACCAATTGGTTAAGCTGGTCAGTTAAAACTTTTCTGGAGATTCCCGGAATAATAGCATCCAATTGCCCAAATCGTTTTTTTGATTTGTCCAGGTTAAAAATAATAAGCGGTTTCCACTTGCCGCCAATGATCTCTAACGACATGGTTAACGGGCATTTTACTTCCTTCGTATCTTTTTTTTTCAGTACGGCCATAGCAATTGTTACATGATAGTAACTAGTTTATTTGATTAACGGGACCTGTTAGTTACCTTTTATTACTAATGAAAGTAACTTTGTGTAACAAACATAAATCAAAAACAAATATTATGAGCAAAAAAATCGTTTTTATTACAGGAACAAACAGCGGATTTGGATATTTAACTGCAAAAACATGTGCTGTCAAAGGCTATACCGTATATGCGAGTATGAGAGATACTAAAGGGCGAAATGCTGAAAAGGCAAAAGAGCTTTCTGCAATTACAGACATTACTGTTTTAGATTTAGATGTAACCGATACTAACGGTGTAACAAAAGCAATATCCGGTATTATAGAAAAAGAAGGAAGACTGGATGTGGTAGTAAACAATGCCGGTTACTTTGGCGGAGGGCTTACCGAAGCTTATACCGAAACTGATCTGGAGAAAATGTTTGACGTTAATTTGAAGGGCACCTATCGGGTTATAAAATCAAGTTTGCCGCAAATGAGAAAACAGGGAGATGGTCTCATAATAAATATATCGAGCGGATTAGGCCGGTTTTCTGCTCCGTTCATGACCGTTTATAACAGTACCAAATTCGCTGTTGAGGGTTTAACAGAAGGTCTGCATTATGAAGTAAGGCCACTTGGTGTCGATGTTGTTTTGATACAGCCGGGTGCTTTCCCAACCGAGATCTTTGGAAAATCAACTTATGGTTCAGACGAGAGTGTTCTTGCCGGTTACGGAGATCTTGCTAAAGTACCTGAACAAATCGGCGCCGGAATGGGGCAAATGTTTGAAGCGATGAAACCGGATCCGCAAATGATACCTGATGCTATTGTAAAATTAATAGAGACACCGAAAGGTAACAGACCATTAAGAACAGTGGTGGATGGTATGACCGGAGCTATTGTTGAAAAAGCCAATGCAGATGTTAAGCAGGGATATGTGGAATTTCTTACAGCTTTTGGGATGAAGGAATTGGTAAATTAAACCGATTGACTCTCGCCGAGGTTCGTGGCATATGCAACACTCTTGCCTTTGCCATTTCGTGTGCCACGAACCATGGCGTAGGACAGGTTATTAAAACCCTATTTATAAAATTTTCATGTTAGTGGAGGGTTGCTATAATACCTAACCCTTCTAAATGGCTTTTTGCAACCGCTAAGGAGCTATGAAGTAGTTTGATTAATGTTTTGAAGTCGAAATAATAAATTTCATTTGACTTTTCATATAGATACCTAAAATTTATGTAGGAAAGTTTGCATCGTTTTAATGCATCTTCAATTTTTATTTTTACAGTTTCTGTTCGGGATGGTTCAGCAACCAAATGAGTCGGCGTAATTATCCAATTAGGAAAATGATGATTGTGGGCACCACAGGTTTCAAAATGATTCTCAATTGAAAGCCTGAAACTTTCGGGAATAGCGAAATATAATTTATACAGGTCATGCGTATGATGATGATTCTTTTCTTCAGAAAAGTCTACCAATAATTTTAAGATTAGTTCCAGTGAGAAGGAGAGATTGCAAATGGGAAATGACAGTCGCCAAATGTCAAATTTTTTCATGTCTGACCGTGCAACTTTATCGAATTCTTTCGCAGCATCAAGTCCCTTTTCAAAGAAATCTGTCGCCGTATAGAACACTAGTTCTGCTTGCACCCGATTGAAAATCTTTTCTTCCGTTTGCTTAAGACTTTGAGCCATGCGTAGGGCCATAATAATATACCTTTTTGAGACTTACGAATGTAATTCTCTTAATCACGAATTTTTCCATGTTCAACAGAAACCACTTTTTGATCCTTAAATTTTATATGAAGATTATGAAACATGAAACCAAGCCCACCGCCACCCATTCCCATATCATATGTCCATTGTAAGGTTGGTCCGCCTATTCTTGTTGGTTCACCTAACATTTGCTTTACTTGATTTGTATCCTTGCCTATCAACATTTTACTTTCAATAATGTTGTTTCCCATTTGATACCTTTCTATTTTATTAATCTGCCATTGGGATCTGTCAAAATCAATGCTGGGAGTGTAGCTTATATGAAGTAATAAAAGTAATATTAAGACCACATAAACCAATGGCGTCATAATTACAGTGGCAAACCATACAGTCCTTTTCCTTTTCTTTTCATCTGGGATATGTTTTTTTAGGACCCATTTCCAAAGGAAAAAATTTGCAACGCCTAAGATTAATAATATAATGTAAATATCCATATTTACCTAATTAGAAAGCCTACTAATTACTTAAACCTTATCTGCAAATTCAATTTTAAATAATAATTTCCCTCTTCCTCATATATTTTTCCAAAATCATGGCGTGAACTGCTTGCTGTTTCCAATTTTGTATTTGCAAATAAATAATCCTCAAACTGATTCCGATTGTAAATATGGTAACATAGTACATCGCCATTTTCCTTTACAACTAAATATCCGCCCGTAGCATCATACACTCCCGCCCATACCTGAGAAGGCATCATACCAAGGGCAACATCGGTTAAGAATCGCTTTATTTTATACTCATAAAATCTATGAGCGAATTGGTTATCGTATTGCAATGGATTTGCTTTGTTTATTTCATGTGTAAGGTCTTTTAATGAACTAAGATTAGATGTAAAAAACTTATGGGTTATTCCTGCAATTATAACCGGAAGTAAACTGTCAATGAGAACTAAATTGTTATTAAAAATGTCTTCCTGAGGAGATAGAAATTTCAGCGTGCCGCCGGCATTTGTAATAGCTTGTATTCTGTCTTTAATTTTGCTGGTTGTGTCAATACTGTTGATTGAATTTATTTCATCTGAACCGGGTATAAATCCAGTGATCTGATAAATAAAATTGGTTGTTTTACCGGCATTTAAAAGGGTGGCTTCACCACCCAATTTAGATTTAATGCTGAACCCAAGTTCCGCTGCACGGTTAATTTTTTGATCATGAATAACTATTCGGATATCTGTTTTGGAAGTCGCCTTGGCTTTTAAGGTTTTGCAGAGAATAGAATTCATAAACGCCTCTGTCTCCGGTAAAGAGAAAGCGCCCGTTGAGGTTTTGATCTTCTCTAAGAGCTTTGCCGCTTCCTGTATAAATGTATAACAGGGTATTCTTAATTCTTCTTGCCCGCCCTTAATGATTACTATATCACTGTTGATTTCGTATTCGAGTTGGCTGCCGTGTTCATTGCGAATAATTTTAATGATCGGATAAAAAAGACTCTCTATTTTTTGCAGATCCTCGTCACCTGCGTGAAGCTGTTTGTCTCCGAGTAATTTAAATAAGGCATAGATTTCTGTCCATTCACCTTTATTTCCGGTTACCATTAATTATTCCGATTTGTTCCAAGATTTTGTTTGCAGTAGCTTGTATGGCGGGCACCGCTACTGACTTCCCAAATTGTTTGTAAGCAGATGCATCAGCGACGGGAATAACATATCTATCCGGGAATCCTTGTAACCTTGCCCATTCCCGGGGCGTCATTTTTCTGATGCCTTCTTTATTTACTTCGCCCTTAATATGTGTAGTAGGAGTATAATCAGTTATGCGGTGGTCTAATACTAAATTCCGCTCCCTCCCCATACCGCCAACTACTATAGCATTGCTGATTGCATCATCTGAAATTATTTCAAAGCCGAACCCATTGCCCTTGCTTGCATGACGTGCCTTGTGGCTATGCAGAGTCTTTACGTACTGGGTGGATAGAAAATATTTTGTAGGGGGCACGTTCTTTTCCTTTACCTGCGCAAACGATACTTTTTTATTAAGTGCTTTGGGATATTCAAACTTATCTATACCGAGGTCTCCGCGGAAACCAACTATATAAATTCTTTCCCGGTTTTGAGGAACACCGAAATCCTTTGCATTAATGATTTGCGGCTCAGGTACAAAATAGCCGAGGTCATTTCTTAAAACATTTAAGATGGTCGCTAAGGTTTTACCGCCGTTATGATTCCGCAGTCCTTTTACATTCTCCAAAAAAATGGCCTTTGGTTTTTTCCGTTTGATGATCTCCGCTACATCAAAAAACAAGGTACCCCGCGTATCTTCAAATCCTCCTCTCTTTCCTGCAATAGAAAATGCCTGGCAGGGAAAGCCCGCACACAGCAGGTCAAAATCGTTTGGAATAAAAGCTTTCGTTTCCGCTTTTGTGATATCACCGAAAGGCCTCTCGCCGAAATTTGCTTTGTACGTACGTTTCGCTTCCTTATCCCATTCACTGGTGAACACACATTTGCCGCCCAGGTTTTGCATGGCAAGCCTGAACCCCCCTATACCTGCAAAAAGATCTATGAATTTAAATTTGGGGTTTTCTGTCGGCGGAAATGGCACCGAGAAAGTTTGAAATATGCCGTATTGCAAAGCTTCTTCAGCAGCAAGATTAGTGATCTTTTCTTCAGGATATTTCTCCTGTAATATTCCCTTAGTTAATTGTATCGCATCTTTTTTATAAAATTTAGATACGCCATTCTTATTGTTATGTAAATAATGAGTAATTACAGCTTCATAGTTATTATCTATATCAATAGATTTTGATTTTAATTTTTTATCTAAGATTTCGTTGAGTGAAATTTTTTCTTTTAGTTTCATTTTCTAAGGACTTGTAATTGCAAATTACTAAATTTTTTATCAAAAAGTCTTCGTTAGCACAAACTTAATAAAGTTCAGGTTTTGCATCTGCTATTCCTACTAACGTATCCGTGACGTGTCTCTGACCCATCCTCGGAACTTTTAAAAGTCTATTTTTGCACCAATGCCCGATTTCAACCTCCACGACTCCTTAAACTTTGCGAGCAAGCTCACGCCCGCCCGTTTATGGAACGGCATTAAGGTCTTTACCAGTTATTATGTAAGCAAGATCACTAAACGAACAGTGCAATGGGGTTACCCGGTTTCTATATCTTTTGAGCCTACAACAAGCTGTAACCTTCGCTGCCCGGAATGCCCCAGCGGCCTCCGGGAATTTACACGCCCCACCGGCATGTTACAGAAGGATTTTTTTACGCTGACCATAGATGATATTCATAAAGAGTTGCTGTATCTCATTTTTTATTTCCAGGGTGAGCCGTATCTGAATACTTCTTTCCTGGATATGGTAAAATACGCATCAGATAAAGGCATCTATACCGCTACCAGTACCAATGCACATTACCTTACAGATGCCGCTGCAAAAAAAACAGTAGAGAGTGGCCTGGACCGCCTCATCATTTCCATAGACGGTACTACGCAGGAAGCCTACAAACAATACCGCGTAGGCGGCAACCTGGATAAGGTGCTGGAAGGTGCAAAGAATATTGTCAAATGGAAAAAGGAGCTCAACAGCAAAACGCCATTTGTGTTTTTTCAGTTCCTCGTAGTAAAACACAATGAGCACCAGATAGAAGACATAAAAAAACTGGCAA
>JBGTJG010000286.1:0-5965 GCA_041745235.1 Ferruginibacter sp.
TTACTACAGCAATTAAAACATACACGTTTATTTCATCATTTTGAAACCGCTATTAATAAAGTAATAGAAGGATACAGAATCAGTAAAATATTGGGTAAATCAGAGACACAATTTCTGCAGGTAGAAGAACCCGTAAAGACGGAAGGTAGCCAATGGCTTGAACCTTTGCTGCAAAGTATCACAAATAAAAAATGTTTAAACATCTTATACCATGCCTTTGGCAGAGATGAAAAGAATCATACATTTTCGGGATACTTGCTAAAAGAATATCGCAACAGATGGTATGTGGCGGGTTACTCCACGACCGCAAAAAATATCTTAATCCTTGCATTGGACAGAATTAAAAATATACAGGGTTGTAAAGAAAAATACCTTGTTAATGATGACTTTTCGCCCGCTGATTTTTTCAAATATTCATTTGGGATCACACAGGTGCATGATGCTAAAGCTGAGAAGGTTTCGTTGCTCTTTACTCCCTATCAGGCTGCTTATATTTTAAGTCAGCCTTTACATCATTCACAGCAGACAATTACGAATGATGAGAAAGGCTTGCATATACAACTACGGGTTTATATAACACGGGAGCTTATCATGTCTATACTCTCCTACGCTTCAGAAATAAAAGTTCTGGGCCCTGCAATACTGGTAAAACAAATAAAGGAGGAAGTAAAAGAAATGAGCAGTTTATATAATTAAAAAGTGTTGTTGGCAAATAGGTAGGAATGTGAGAATATATATTGTACAAAAATAAAAACATGTACAACTTCAGACTCAAACCCAAGACAAATAGGAAAAAAGATTTAGAAGATTTTATTTTAGAAAAGATAACTGAACTAGTAGAGGGAACTGACAGTAACAGAACTTTTGTAAATCAGACACTCGTATTTGATGAGTCTATAGGTATGTATGCTGATGATATCCCTGAAGACGGTGAGCAAATAAATAATGTTACTGTTGAGATAGAGATGAATGAAGCAGGCAGGTTAAAGCGAATGGTGATTGATATGGGATTTGATTATGATGAGATTTAGTTCAACTATTAATACATTAAAATTACAGTATGAATATTTTTAAAATTTTATCTCGTGGCGGCAAAATAAAAGAACCAGCCATTAGTGCATTTCTTGCCTACTTATTAGATCCAAAAGGCGATCATGGTCTAAACTCAAAGTTCTTGGAAGCATTTCTTTTTCCTCTACTCCGTAATCACACTGAATCACTGTCTCCTAAAATAGGAAAGTACGGAAAAGAGGCAAATGGCACTGCATTTTGTTTTGAGAAGGATGGCAAATTTCTAACGGTTAACGACCTTTCTGTGTTTTCAGAGTATGAGGTATCCGTGTATTTGGAAAAAGAGTTAAATCTCAGGGAGATCGATGAATCCGATTCGGAAAAAGGAGAGCATAAAGAGAAAAATCAAATTATAGATATCGTTTTAAAAATCTCAAAAATCCCCCCAAAACAACGTCAGGCCTTGTCAATATTTAAGGATAATGAGCCCCTTGCTTTAATTTTTATTGAAAATAAAATAAACTATGGTGCGCTTACACCACTACAAATTAATAAGCAATATAAGGCTGTTAAAGCTGTATTAGAGTATCAAGTTGTTGAAGAAGGTGTGGCCGAGGAAATTTCAGATTTGAAGAATACTTATGCTAATAGGGAAGAACAGACAATTGCATTTTATGAAAAAAACTGCTTTTTCATATACGTAACCCCTGATGACCATAAAAATAAATTTAAAGATGAGTTAAAAAAAGCTGAGGAAAATGCACAATTTAAAGGTGCACATGTGCAGTGGTCCAACAAAAGTGGACTTGATCCGCATTCTATAGAATCTATTTTAAATAATATTCTCCAACTAGAAAATGTTGGAAAGATTGACCCAATCCAAGAATATACAAAACATACCTTAAAAGGATTTAGAAACTTTATTTTAGCCGACTTCAAAACAGAAGTTGAAGAACTTCGGGATTATAAAGATTTTGATGATTTGAAACAAAATTGTACCGCATTTAAGAAGTCTAAAAACAAAGAGTGGGTACAAATGTTTCATAAAGAAATTATGAATTTCTTTATGACTGAATCGAAGTATCAAGACTTTGAAGAGAGTGAGCTGGTGAAATATTCGTCCCGCCGCATAACTTACAATGATCCCTTATCAGATAGAAAAATATTTCATATACAGTTTGAAGGCTTAAAGAAGTTTCAAATATTTTATAGATCAGATCGAAAGTTTGATCTGATTAATGTACAAAATCATAAAAATCCTGAACAAAAAAAAGGTAAACCGGTTCTGGAGAGATGGCAGTTTGTATATGAGCCTCAAACTCAACAAGACAAATCCATATTCCCGGTATTTGTTGGGAGTCTAAACTTCCTTCAATCAAAAAAAACTCCTCATAACACAGATTCTGAAAGGATTACTTAATCACTTTTTAACTAAAAAAAATTATATGAAATTCATTGAAGTTGTTGAAAAAGTAAAACCTTTTCATGTTGCGAAGGCCATTATCAATTTAAAGACTAAAGGGATTCCTGATAATAGGGGAAGCAAGGATTGGTGCATGTTGATTGATGGAAGAGGCTGGCCACCTAAACTTGTTATTGAAGAAGCAGTTTTAATTGCTACAGGAAAATTTGTTGATGTAAGCACACTTGCTCAAGGGGGGGAGAAAACTACTAATAAGTTTTTAAGAGATTTAGGATTCGACGTAGTAAAAGGCAGGGCAACATAAGTCGATATGACTTATGGATGCTACTTTCCAAACTTTTGCATACTTCATTAATTATTAAATATCCGTTTATTATTTAAAAAAATATTTTTCAATTTATTATAATGAACACTCCCCCACGCTATCTCTCAAAATCCCGCTTCAAACAAGGAATGGAATGCCTTACGAAGTTGTATTACACTAATAAGAAAACCGCATATGCAGATGGTAGTTCTGAGGATAAATTTTTAATGGCATTAGCTGAAGGCGGATTTCAAGTAGGTGAATTAGCCAAATTTCTGTTTTGTGATGATCCGGTTGCAGATGATATAACCATCACGGAATTGGATTATAATATTCCTATAAGAAAGACAAAGGAAAAGCTTGCTGTCGAGGGTAAAGCAGTTATTGCTGAAGCAGCTTTTTTATTTGATAACTTTTTTATTAGGACGGATATTTTCGTTAAAGACGGTAACAATATTGATTTGTACGAAGTAAAAGCAAAATCATGGGATAGTGAAAGTGATTTTTGGGGTAAGAAAGACGGAAAGATTACTAATGGTTGGCTCCCGTATTTGGAAGATGTGGCTTTCCAAAAATATGTAGTTCAAAAATGTTTTCCGGACTGTATAGTTAATGCCCACCTATTATTAGCAAACAAAGATGCAGTTAATACAGTGGAAGGATTGAACCAATTTTTTAAAATAGAAAGGGATGTAAAGGGTAGGCCCGCGGTTAAAATAAAGCCCGGACTAACTTCTGCGGATCTTGGGGAAATCCCTTTAATTATAAAAAATGCAGATCGGGAATGTGAGTGGATATATAATAATACCTCCGAACAATTTAACGCAGAAGTACTTTCCTTCGAACCGTTGATAATTGCCATGGCAAATTCATATAAAAAAGATGAGAGAATATGGGGTGCGCTTGGAAAGAAATGTAAGCCTTGTCAATATAAACTCAAAACTGTCGACAGTCCGTTAGCAAGCGGTTTTAAAGAATGCTGGATGCAGCAGACCGGATTATCAGCTGCCCAATTGGAACAACCTCTCAGCATGGAATTGTGGTGCGGTAAAACAGGTAGCAGGAGTATCGTTGATGAATTAATTAAAAATAAAAAATATTTTCTGGCAGATGTAGAGGAAGCTGATTATGCTCCGAAAAACATTACCGAAAATATGCACCCCGGGCTAAGTGCTCTGGAGCGCAGAAATGAACAAATACAAAGAGTAAAAAATCACGACTCCTCTCCATATATAGATATTGCGGGTTTACGCAAAGCAATGAGTGAGATTGAAGCCCCATATCATTTTATAGATTTTGAAACCAGCATGGTAGCAATTCCTTTTCACAAAGGCCGCAAACCTTATGAGGCAATTGCATTTCAATATTCTTACCACGTTATGGAAGCAGATGGCAGTGTTAGACATGAGAGTGAATATTTACGCTTAGACACAGGATTTCCTAATTACGATTTTGTGCGGGCATTAAAGAATGATCTTGAGGGTAAACCCGGTACTATTTTCAGATACCATAATCATGAGAACACATATCTCGGTTTTATTTATGATCAATTAATGCAGGAAAATGAGGAAACCGTTCCCGATAAACAATCACTTATTGATTTTATTCAAGACATTACCCACCGAAAATCAGATAAAAACATAATCTGGAAAGGAGCTCGGGATATGGAAGACCTGTTTGACTGGGTTTTGAAGTATTATTATTCTCCCCATGCAAAAGGATCTAATTCAATTAAGCAAGTTTTACCGGCAGTAATAAATGATTCCCCATTTGTAAAAGATAAATATTCGAAGGCGATTTATGGCAGTGCGGATATGCCCAGTAAAAACTTTACCTCGCATACATGGATTTCAGCGGAAAGTAATTATGACCCTTACAAAACCCTTCCAAAAGTATTGACCGGTTTTGAAAATGATCAACTCGAAGAAATTTGCGAAAAGATGACTACCGGTATGAATGAAGTTGATAATGGCGGTGCTGCTATGACCGCATATGCTTACTTACAATTTACTGAGGTTCCGGAAGGGGAAAAGGAAAGAATCAGAAAAGCACTTTTGCGATACTGTGAGTTAGATACGATGGCTATGGTAATGATCTGGGAGTATTGGAGGAGCGTTTGTAAATAATTACAAAAAAGGCACATATAATTCTCTAACATCGAATTCATAATTGAATAATATCTTCTGCAAAAATCTGTTCATATTTTTCAATTTTGGACTTTAATAAACTAAAAGCCTTTTCATTTTCGCCGGAGTAACTTGTATTGTAATCTCCGTTCTCATCATCATCATTGTCATCTTCATATTCAAGTTCTAAATCTTCATATAGCATGATATTGATAAGCCTGATCCCCTCATCAATCGGAAAAATATAACTATCGAAAGCATCTTCATCTTCAATTTTAGGATCAAATAGATTCGCTGAAATCGGATGAAAAAGATCCCCGTCTATTTGCAAAATATGCTTTTCACCATTTCTCATATAATTCATTAGGGGTGCGTCTCCACGAAAGTTCAGATCCCAATGTAAATTATTCACATGGAAGTGCAACAGAAATCCGTAATTTTCTTTTCCCCTCGTTGTCAACTTATTAAAATAAATGTGCAGTGTAGTTTGAGACATATTTGTGCAATGAAAATGAGGGAAATTGCTTTTCCAAAATTAAATGTATTTTCCTATCCACCCCTTTGCTTTAACCTTCTTTGCGCTGCCTGTATTATGCTTTCAGGCTCGGGAGTGAGTAAATCATAAATTACGTAAATAAGAGCGGCTACTAACAGTAAAGCCATTACTGCAATAGAGAAGATAAGGAGGATAATGCCAACGCCTTTTGCAAAATTCGGTATCTCATCTCCCGGGTATTTGTTCACTATCTTTTTGGCAAAATACCCGGCAAGCAATGCTGATAAACCTAGTTTTATAGTTTCACCTGCAAAGCTTAATTGATGTTTATTATTCATTTCTTTTTTTATTTGGGGCATACTCTACTGCTTAAACATGTAATTTTTTAGAATTATAAAATCTGACTTTTTCGTCTAACAAACTTACATCAGCACTTTACCATGTATTTGCAAGGAGATGAAAAAAAGGAACATAATTTTATAAATAGACAGAGCTGACAAAATTCAATTAATAACTTTGATACACCCGATAAATAATATATGAAAGAGCAAAAATTTACCCGGGAAGGGCTGTATGAACTTGTATGGTCGGCATCTATGCTTTCT
>JBGTJG010000287.1:0-4977 GCA_041745235.1 Ferruginibacter sp.
CATAAGCAATGCACGCTCAAGCATTGTTGTGGATGAAAAAAGGATATTTAATCGAATATTATTAATAGACGATGCCGTGGGCAGTGGTGCTACAATAAATGAAACTGCCTGTAAGATTAAAATGAAGAAACTTGCAACAGAAGTAATTGGGTTTGCTGTCGTGGGAAGTTTTAAAGGATTTGATGTAATACAGGAGGTGTGAAATTCAAAATGAATTACACACCTCCGTATAAAATTTATTTATTAGCGGCGCCCTTATACCCCACCCCCATATTCCAAAACAAAAAACTCCATTTATCCGCCTGCTCTTCAATGATCATAGCAGTAGGCTTTCCCGCACCATGTCCGGCCTTTGTTTCTATTCTTGCCAATACCGGTTTGTTGCAAGTTTGTGCAGCTTGTATAGCAGCAGCAAATTTGAAAGAGTGTGCAGGAACTACCCTGTCATCATGGTCGCCGGTCATTACCATTGTTGCAGGATAGCATGTTCCTTTTTTCAGATTATGAACGGGTGAATATTTATACAGGTAATCAAACATTTCTTTGCCGTCATCTGCAGTGCCGTAATCATAAGCCCAACCGGCACCTGAAGTAAATTTGTGGTACCGCAGCATATCCAGCACGCCTACTGCGGGAAAAGCTACTTTAAAAAGATCAGGGCGTTGGGTGATGGCAGCACCAACTAATAAGCCGCCGTTAGAGCCGCCTGAAGCTGCTAAATATTCTTTAGATGTATATTTCTGTTGAATAAGAAATTCTGCAGCTGCAGTGAAATCATCGAAAACATTTTGTTTTTTAAGCTTCGTTCCTGCATTGTGCCATGTATCGCCATACTCTCCACCACCGCGAAGATTTGCTACTGCATATACACCGCCCTGTTCCATAAACACCAGGTTGGAAACACTGAAGGCAGGTGTTAGGCTGATGTTAAAGCCGCCGTAACCATATAGCATAGTTGGATTTGTGCCGTTTAATGCGATTCCTTTCTTGTGTGTAACGATCAGCGGGATCTTTGTGCCGTCCTTTGAAGTATAAAAAAACTGTTTGCTTTCGTAAGCAGTAGGATCAAATTTTACATTGGGTTTTTTATACAGATCAGATCTGCCGGAAGCAATATTATATTTATAGATAGTTGGCGGGTTTACGTAAGAAGTAAAAGAATAATAAAGGTCTTTATCCGACATTTTACCGACAAAACCGTTTGCTGTTCCCAATCCCGGGAAAGAGATCGTTTCTTCTTTTTTACCGGCGAAGGAATATTGTATTACTTCAGACACGGCATCGCGGATATACTGGGCAAAGAATTTACCGCCTGATGAAGTTACTGTCAGAGGGAATTTTGCTTCAGGTATAACTTCTTTCCAGTTTTCTTTTGATAATTTATCGAAGGTTGTATAAACCAGTTTCCTGTTGGATGCTTTGTGATTTGTAGTAAAAAAAAGTTTGTTATCTGCGGATTCTACCAGGTCTGTTTCAAATTCATAACCCGTAATGATCGGAACGATCTTACTCTTCGGTGTGGTCAGAGACTGTATGTACAATTCATTGCCATAAGTTGCATTAGAGGCGCTGATCACAAGATATTTTTGGTCTTCTGTAACTCCGCCGCCGATATAACGCCGCGGCGTTTGTTCACCGCCAAAAACCAATGCGTCTTTACTTTGAGGAGTGCCCAGCTTATGATAAAACAATTTGTGGTATTGTGTTTTAGCGGAAAGATCGCTGCCGGTTAATGGCTTGTCATAGCTGCTGTAATAAAATCCTTCGTTCCCTTTCCAGCTTATGCCGCTGAATTTAATATTTATTAAAGTATCAGGCATAATTGTTTTGGAGGCCGTATTCATCACGATCACCTTGCGCCAGTCAGATCCGCCTTCAGAGATCTGGTATGCCGCGAGGCTGCCGTCTTTGGAAAAAGACATGCCTGCAAGTGAAGTTGTTCCGTCTTTGGTGAAGCCGTTAGGGTCTAAAAATATCTCGGGCGCACCGTTTCCTTTTTGGCGATACAGAACTGCATGATTCTGCAGGCCATTGTTTTTATAAAAATAAGTGTAGTCACCTTCTTTAAACGGCGCCGAGAATTTTTCGTAATTCCATAAAGCTGTGATGCGGTTTTTTATTTCCGTACGGTACGGGATCCTGTTCATATACGCCTCAGTGATTTCATTCTGGCGTTTTACCCAGTCTTTTGTATCCTCTGCCCGGTCGTCTTCCAGCCAGCGAAAAGGGTCAGAAACTTTTGTACCAAAGAATTCATCGGTTTGCTCTGTTGTTCTCGTCACCGGATAAGTTCCTGTAAATGAGCTGTTATTTTGTGCCATCGTAAAAGCAGATATTAAAACAAATGCGAAAGTTGCCGTCAATTTCATAAAATGGTTTTTAATCCCTTCGAAATTAATACTTTTATCCGCTTAATATATAACCCAACAAATTTCCGGTAGTAAATACGCAATACATGAATAAGATTTTTTTGATGAGTGCCTGCATTATCACTTTATTTATTTTCGGGTGCAGTAAGAAAACAATTCCCGAAAAACCAAAAGAGCCCGTACAATCCCAACAATCGGGGCAGCCTATACCCTCTGAAGGACCCGGCACAGCAGTAGTGCCACCAAAACCTAAGCCGGTAGAGATCAGAAAGACCCCTGCTCCTAAAATGATCTCGGTAAATGATGCGGTTGCAAAGAAGGCTGTAGATGGCAGGTTATATTATGATCTGGAAGGGAAGAGGTATTGGCGCAACAAAAAAGACGGTAAATATTATCAGTACTATAGGGGAATGCATGAGGATCCTAATTTTAAACCGTGAAGCGTATCTGAAGCCGATTTGCTATTAATATCTTAAATTATACTCTCCGATTATTGAAGGCCGTAAAAATATTTATCTTTAGCCCCATAAAATAACCCAACTATGAAACGTCTTTTTACCTTATCCTCTTTTGTATTTCTATTTGCGGGACTTTCTTTTGCGCAGACCAATACTGTAGTCCAAAATGCCGCACAAGCTAAAGATGCTCCTGTAAACGTAACCATCACAGATTTTAAAAATAATCACCTTGTGCATGAGATCGTTGTTTTCCGCAGCCAGCTTACACATAAAGAATACCAGGGCATGAGTCAGGATAACGGGAAATTTTCCACTCGCCTGCCCGCAGGAGATAGGTATGAACTTTTCATTCTTGGTTTTAAAGATTCTACAAGCTATAATGTATTGGATATTCCGGCATTGGCCGCAAATGCCTCATACAAAAATCCCTTTGTAGTGGATATTCAGTTTCAGCCGGCCAAAACATTTGTATTGGATGACGTGAACTATGAAACCGGAAAAGCCGAACTAATACCTGAATCTTTCCCGGTTTTAGATGAACTTGTAGCATATCTCAACAGAAAAGATGATGAACGTATTGAAATAGGGGGCCACACAGATAATGTGGGTAAGGCCGCTTCTAATATCATTTTATCAATGGATAGGGCTAAAAGTGTAATGGCCTACCTGATAAACAAAGGGATAGATGGCAATCGCCTTACTGCGAAAGGATACGGCATGAGCGTTCCTATAGTATCTAATGATACCAAAGAAGGAAAAGCTATGAACAGGAGAACTGAGGTGAAAATCCTTGACTAATTTGCCATCTTATTTTTTGTAAAGCCGGTTTTCATGCCTGATTTATCACCTTATCAGGGGTAATTCACGTACTTCCCCCGAAATATCCATTTTCGGGACTTTTTTCAATCTTAACACGGCTAATCTTCTTTTTAGTAATTATTTAAATAATTACTCCTATCTTTGCGCTCCGAAATTTATGGCTAAACAGGCACTTATCAAACAGGATGGATCTATAGTAGAGGCTCTCAGTAATGCTATGTTTAAAGTAAAATTGGAAAACGGCCACGAGATCCTGGCAACTATTTCAGGAAAGATGCGGATGCACTACATCCGAATATTGCCGGGAGATAAAGTAGGCGTGGAAATGAGCCCGTATGATCTTACAAGAGGCAGGATCATTTTCAGGTACAAGTAAATAATATTAAAGTAAAAAAGTAAAATAAACCATCATGAAGGTAAGAGCTTCAATAAAAAAACGCAGTGTAGATTGTAAGATCGTGAGGAGAAAAGGGCGCTTGTATGTGATCAACAAAAAGAATCCTCGCTTTAAGCAAAAGCAGGGATAATCATTTTTAAATTTAAAATACAAATATAATATGGCCCGTATTGCCGGTATTGATCTGCCAAAAAACAAAAGAGGAGTAATTGGACTTACATATATATATGGATTAGGTCCTTCTACTGCTAAGTATATCCTGGAAAAAGCAGGGATAGACATCAACAAGAAAGTGAACCAATGGAATGATGATGAGCAAACGGCTATCCGTAACATCATCAGCGGCGAAATAAAAACAGAAGGTGCATTGCGCAGCGAAACCCAGATGAACATTAAGCGTTTGCTGGATATCGCATGTTACCGCGGCCTTCGTCACCGTAAAGGTTTACCGCTTCGTGGCCAGCGTACACGTACTAACAGCCGCACAAGAAAAGGTAAGCGTAAAACGGTTGCAGGAAAGAAAAAAGTAGCTAAGAAATAATTCATAATTATTAGTTTTTAATTAATAATTGTCAAGGCCTGATTTTTTTGATACAACGCCGGATAGCATAGGTCTGCAGGAGGGTTGCATCAGTTCCGAATTTATTCGGGAAATATTTAAAACGAATACCTACAATAAAAACAAATGGCAAAAGCACAGGGCGGCAAGCAGGGCGCAAAAGCTCCTACTAAGAAAAGAGTCGTAAAAGTAGAATCGCATGGTGATGCTCACATCGTAGCAAGTTTCAACAACATTATTATCAGTCTTACCAATAAGCAGGGTCAGGTTATATCATGGTCTTCTGCAGGTAAAATGGGTTTCCGTGGTTCTAAAAAGAACACACCCTATGCAGCACAAATGGCAGCACAAGACTGTGCTAAAGTAGCTGTAGAG
>JBGTJG010000288.1:0-23241 GCA_041745235.1 Ferruginibacter sp.
TGAAACCATCGGCTGGCTGGAAAACTTTTTAGCCGATTACGAAAATATAGTGTTGGTAGTTTCACACGACCGTCACTTTTTAGACGCCATTTGTACACATGTGGCAGACGTTGACAAACAAAAAATAAAAATTTACACGGGTAACTATACTTTCTGGTACGAGAGTTCGCAGTTGGCAGCCCGGCAAGCAACAGATAAAAACAAAAAAGCGGAAGACAAGAAAAAAGACCTGTTGGAATTTATTGCCCGTTTCTCTGCTAATGCATCTAAAAGCAAGCAGGCTACGAGTCGTAAGAAAGCATTGGATAAATTGGTGTTTGAAGACATCACTGCCAGCAGCCGGAAATACCCGGGCATTATTTTTAAACCGGAAAGAGAAGCAGGTAATGATATTTTAAAAGTAGAAAACCTTTCAAAAATTGTGGACGGGAAGCCGCTTTTCAGTAAGCTTAATTTTGATCTGCATAAAACAGACAAGGTTGCATTTCTCAGCAGGGACCCTAATGCGCTTACAGCTTTTTTGGAAGTTATAAATGGCAGGCAAAAGGCTGATACCGGGAAATACCTGTGGGGAACCACCATTACAACCGCATACTTACCAAATGATAACACGGAATATTTCCAAGGCAATCAACTGAACCTGATAGATTGGCTGCGCCAGTATGTACCGCCGCAAACTAAAGATGTGGACGAAGATTTTATTCGCGGCTTTTTAGGAAAAATGTTATTTACGGGAGATGAGATCATGAAGAAAACAAGCGTGCTGAGCGGGGGAGAAAAAGTTCGTTGCATGCTGAGCAAAATGATGTTGCAAAATCCGAATGTGCTTTTATTGGACGAGCCTACAAACCACCTGGATCTGGAAAGCATTATAGCATTTAATGACAGCATGGTAAATTTTCCCGGTGTAGTTGCCCTTACGACACATGATCACCAGTTTATGCAAACGGTTGCAAACAGGATCATAGAGATAACGCCGAAGGGAATGATAGATAAATTGATGACTTACGATGAATATTTGGCAGATGAAAGGGTGAAGGAAGTGAAGGAAGAGTTGTATAGTTAACAGACAATTACGAATTACGAATGAAGAATTACGGCATGTAGCCTACGGAGGTAAGACGTATTTTACTGAAGGACTGCCTCGTAATTCGTAATTAATAATTCGTAATTAATTCAGATTGCAGAAGGTTACCGACTTTATTGAAGTTTTCTACCCGCCTTTTCGCAGGCTGATGCCCCTGCAAACTTTCCGCTATGCAGCATGCGGTGGAACCAATACTTTAATTGGTTTAGCTATTTATTATATCGCATTTCACTATTTATTTACAAGGGAAAATGTGGATGTTGGATTAACGGTTTTAAAACCGCACAATGCTGCACTTTTCCTTGCAGGTATCTGCACCTTTTTTATCGGTTTTTTTCTGAATAAATATGTGGTTTTTACTTCTTCTTATCTCCGGGGAAGAATTCAGTTTTTCCGTTATTTCCTTTCTTTCTTCACCAACCTGGTTATAAACTATTTTCTGCTGAAATTATTTGTAGAGGTGCTGCATATGGAGGCTTTTCTGTCGCAGGTAATTACTACTGCAATTATTATTACGATAAGTTATCTTACCCAGAAACATTTTACATTCAGGAGTAAAACAAATACCTCGGCGGGTAAACCGTAATGGCCCGATTGTGGTTCTGAAATAACATAAGAAAAGCACGATTGAAATACAACTCTTCAACGGAGCGTCGCCACTGAAGCACAATCAGCGCTCAAATGTCCGCCACCAAACCTTTTATCTGCCATTTTTGCACCCGATTTCCCTTGGCACAATGATTGACAAACGTGTAATGAACAAACAAATCATTTTCAGTTATGGGAAAAATAATAGGTATAGATCTGGGAACTACTAACAGTTGTGTAGCAGTAATGGAAGGCAATGAGCCGGTAGTTATAGCAAATGATGAAGGGCGCCGTACGACGCCTTCTGTAGTAGGTTTCCTCAAAAATGGCGAACGTAAAGTTGGTGACCCGGCAAAGCGTCAGGCGATCACGAATCCGCAGAATACCATCAGCAGTGTGAAACGTTTTATGGGGCGTAGGTTTGATGAAGTAACAGAAGAGAGCAGCCACTGGAGTTATAAAGTAGTAAAAGGTGACAATAATACGGTTCGAATAGATATAGATGGCAGAATGTACACGCCGCAGGAAATTTCTGCAATGGTGCTGCAGAAAATGAAAAAAACCGCTGAAGATTACCTCGGTACAGAAGTAACAGAAGCGGTTATTACCGTGCCCGCCTATTTTAATGATGCGCAGCGCCAGGCGACAAAAGAAGCCGGTGAAATTGCGGGTTTGAATGTTCGCCGTATTGTAAACGAACCAACTGCAGCAGCATTAGCTTATGGCTTAGATAAAAAAGGAAAAGATCAGAAAATCGCAGTATTTGACCTTGGTGGCGGTACGTTTGATATTTCCGTTCTTGAACTCGGTGATGGTGTATTTGAAGTAAAATCTACTAATGGTGATACTCATCTTGGCGGTGATGATTTTGATAAAGTGATCATGGACTGGCTGGCAGATGAATTTAAAAATGACGAAGCAATAGACCTGCGCAAAGACCCGATGGCTTTACAACGCCTGAAGGAAGCAGCAGAGAAAGCAAAAGTTGAATTATCATCCGGTACAGAAACGGAAATAAATCTTCCTTATGTAACGGCGGTGGACGGTGTGCCAAAGCACTTGGTGAAAAAGCTTACCCGTGCAAAATTTGAATCGCTTGCAGATAAATTATTTGATCGTTGCCTGAAGCCATGTGAAGCAGCATTGAAAGATGCCGGTTTAAGTGTTTCGCAAATTGATGAAGTAATATTAGTAGGAGGTAGTACACGTATTCCTAAAGTACAGGAAATTGTAGAAAAATATTTCGGTAAAAAAGCAAACCGCAGTGTGAACCCTGATGAAGTTGTAGCAGTAGGTGCAGCGATACAGGGCGCAGTACTCAGCGGTGATATAAAAGATGTGTTGTTGCTTGATGTTACTCCCCTTGGCCTTGGTATTGAAACGATGGGTGGTGTGATGACAAGGTTGATAGACAGCAATACAACCATCCCCACAAAAAAATCTGAAACATTCAGTACAGCAGCGGATAACCAACCCGGTGTACAGATACATGTTTTGCAGGGTGAAAGGCCGATGTCTTCTCAGAACAAAAGCCTCGGAACATTTAACCTTGACGGCATACCGCCGGCTCCCCGTGGCGTACCGCAGGTAGAGGTAACTTTTGACATTGATGCAAACGGAATCCTTCATGTAAGCGCAAAAGATAAAGGCACAGGCAAAGAACAAAAGATCCGCATAGAAGCGGGAAGTGGCCTCAGCAAAGAAGAGATCGAAAAAATGAAGAATGAAGCCAAGGCGAATGAAGCAACGGATAAAGTAGAAAGAGAAAAAGTAGATAAGGTGAACCAGGCAGACAGCCTTATTTTCCAAACGGAAAAGCAGTTGAAAGAATACGGTGAAAAAATACCGGCGGAGAAAAAAGCACCTATCGAAGCAGCTTTGGAAAAATTAAAAGAAGCGCATAAATCTCAGGACATTGCCGCTATTGATACAGCTACTACCGAAATGAATGCAGCTTGGGCAACGGCAAGTGAAGATATGTATAAGGATACGCAGGCAGGCGCACAGCCGGGTGCTGAAGAAGCGCAGAGTGGTGATCAAAAACCAAAGAATGATGCAGATGCGGAGAATGTGACTGATGCGGAGTTCGAGGAAGTAAAATAAAAGTTTAGTTATAAAAGTGTGAGGCTATCCGAAAGGGTAGCCTTTTTATATACCTGGTAGAAATCAAGTAATTAAAAAAATAATTGCGCGTTTGGAATCTGCTTCCCGAAGAAAAATTATTATTAATATATGATCCTCCTGAAACAGAACCCAAAAAAAATCCGCATCGTTTGATGCGGTACTTATAAATATAGTTAAAGCTGGATTACATCAGATCCATAGCCATTGCAAAAAAAGTAAAATTAAAAGGCAGTATCATAGAACAATAGCCGCCGGCAACCGCATATACGCCAAAGAAAGCTATCACGGATATAAAAAATAAGATCCAGTACATTCCCCGTGATTTTTTTACGTTTTCCATTTTTTATTATTTGTGCAAATATAAAAAGGGAATATTTACCGGCACTCAATTTCTCTGAAAATATTTAAGCAGTAATTTAAAGTATTGGCTACATTGTAATAAATGGGTTTTTATGATCATTAATTTTTTGGTAAGGTACACCACGGCAGAGGATGAAATACTTTCAATAAAGTTTGATGAGGGTAACGGCGATAAGCATATGGAGCTGCAGTTAAAAGAAAGGTTCGGAGAATTCTGTAAAGGAATGATCAGTACCGAAGATCACCCGCTTCAGACTAAATCAGACTATCAGATCATAGTTCACACAGAAAGCCTAAAATCTTCGGAGAGAATAATAGCAAGCGGAGTTATAAACCTTAAAAAGTACAAAGCAGATGTTATTACTATCACACATGAAACCATTGGCGAGCATTTTTCTGTGCTAAATCTCACCAAACCTTTCGCTCACTTAAGACCGAATGAACTAAAGCCGTCAAAGCATGCTTCTTTAAAAAAAGCCACTCATATTTTTCGTACAGCATTACCTTTTTTGCAGGAAAATAAAATTTTATGTCTAACGGGCAGTGCACAAAAAATGAATGCTTTTAATAAAGACAAACCGCTTTTTTTTAAAAGAAATAAAAACAACAAAGGTGAATTGCGGCTTAATCTTTCGAAAGAAGATTTTCCTGTTGAGTATAAGATCGCAGTATTTGACATTGATAAAAAAAGCATTGCAGCATATGAACCGGGTCCCAACAGAATTATTGAAAATGCAGCTGAAAAAAAATCAGTTAGTATTATTTATGCGGCCCCTGAATTTAAGGACCGTGCATGGAAGGGTGCAGGAATAAACGTCCCGGTATTCAGCCTGCGGTCGCACAGAAGCTGGGGTTGCGGTGATTTTACTGACATGCTGTTACTGATTGACTATGCTTCCGCCTCGGGATTTAGACTTATTCAGTTGCTTCCCATCAATGATACTACCTCATCATCAGGCGATAACGATTCATACCCCTATTCAGCGATCTCTTCCTTTGCCCTGCATCCGAAATATATGGATGTTCAGTTGCTGGTGCATAACCTTGGCATTGAAATAAAAGCAGAGGAAATAGCGGAAATAAAAAGGCTTAATGCACTACCACAAAGTGATCATGCCGGTATAATGAAAATCAAGATCGCAATGCTTAAAAAAATATTTGAGCAGGATAAATATGATTTCCGGGACGATCGGGATTGGTTTACCTTTTTTGACATAAACCGGGAATGGCTCGTTCCTTATGCAGCATTCTCCACATTGCGGGATAAATACGGAACTGCAGATTTCAATAAATGGGAAACTTATGCGGGCTACACAGAAGACAAAATACAGCATTTAGCAGAACCCGAAAGTGAGCATTATGATAATGTATTGTTTTGGTATTTTGTCCAATACCATCTTCACCTGCAATTGAAAAATGCTTCAGATTATGCGCATAAAAGAGGAATAATATTAAAAGCAGATCTTCCGATAGGAGTGGGCCGGCAAAGTGCAGATACCTGGCAGTACGCGGAGTTATTTGATATGCGAATGCAGGCAGGTGCACCGCCGGATGCTTTCTCGCAGAAAGGACAAAACTGGGGTTTTCCAACTTATAATATGCAACAAATGGCCTTTGAAGGCTATGCGTGGCTGCGTAAAAGAATGGAACACCTGGAATATTATTTTGATGCTGTAAGAATCGATCATGTGCTTGGCTTATTCCGGATTTGGAGCATACCGATCAACCAGGTTGACGGGCGCATGGGGAGATTCGTGCCGGCTATCCCACTCGGGGAACATGATTTTGAACGTGCAGGCCTGCCAATGAATGAAGGAAGATATTGTACACCTTTTATCACAGAGGCAGTGCTGCAGGAAAAATTCGGTGCGGATTCTGCTGAAGTAATAGAAATATTTTTTGCAAACGGAAAATTGTCAGCGGAATATAATGATCAGAAAAAAATTGCAGATTATTTCCTTTATAAACCGCTAAATAAAAAGTGGGAGCAGGGCCTGATGGATATTGTAGCTGATGTGATCTTATTCAAAGAGCCCGGGCCGGCTGGAGGGTTTCATTTTCGTATAAATTTTGATAAAACAGAATCTTATGGACATCTTAGCGTAGCCGAAAAAGTGAAGATGAATAAACTGTATGATCATTATTATTACATTTTGCAAAATGTACTGTGGGAGAAAGAAGGAAAAGAAAAACTGCAGCTACTGAAAGAATGTTCCAACATGATGCTTTGTGCAGAAGACCTGGGCATGGTGCCTGATTTTACTGAACGGGTGCTTCACGATCTGGATATCCTTACGCTACAGGTGCAGCAAATGCCTACAAAAGCCGGCGAGAAATTTTCTGATGCAAAAAATGCGAATTATGAATCCGTTGTAATGCCCGCCACGCATGATATGCCGCCCATAAGGCTTTGGTGGGAAGAAAATAGGGCAGATGCTCAGGATTTGTATAATGATATTCTGCAAGAGGAAGGATCTGCTCCTTACTTTGCCGAACCCAATGTTTGTAAAAAAATAATAAACCTGCACTTACAATCACCGGCAATGTGGAGCATATTTTTATTGCAGGATCTTTTGTCAATCAACGGAAAAATAAGACGGCCGATCCCTGCCGATGAAAGAATAAATGATCCTGCGAATGCTGATCATATTTGGAATTACCGTATGCATATAAACCTGGAAGAATTAGTTGCAAACAGGGACTTTAATGAAGAAGTAAAGAAGATGATTAAGCAAAGCGGGCGCTAGGCAACGCATTTTACAAATTGATATTGTGTTATGATAAAAGTGTCTTATAAAAAAACTAACCTGCCTTTTAAATATCCGTTCACGATTTCGAAGGGAACCAAAACACACCAGCCTGCTTTGATCGTGAAGGTGGAGTATTTCGGCTATACCGGTTATGGCGAAGCCCCGGCTATTGCTTACTATGATATTACAGTAGAGAAAATGATCGAAGAGCTGGAGGCAAAAAAAATGTTGGTTCAAAAATTTTCATTTTCCGATCCCGAAAGATACTGGCATTACCTGCATCATTTATTTCCTAAAAACCCTTTCCTGGTTTGCGCTTTAGATATGGCCGCATGGGATTTGTACGGCAAAATGAAAGGCAAACAATTGCATGAATTATGGGGCCTGGATATTGCAAATGCTCCAGCTACAGATTATACAATCGGTATAGATACAACCGAGCTAATGGTGCAGAAAATGAAGGAAAAGCCATGGCCGGTTTACAAAATAAAAGTGGGCTTTGCCGGTGATACAGAAATGGTGGCAGAACTGCGAAAGCATACAAATGCTGTTTTCCGGGTAGATGCAAACGGCGGGTGGACATTGCAAGAGGTTTTACAAAAAATACCTTTGCTGAAACAAGCGGGAGTTGAATTTGTTGAACAACCGCTCGCAAAGGATGATTGGGAAAATATGAAAATTCTTTATGACCAAACAACGCTTCCTTTATTTGCAGATGAATCATGTGTTGCTGAACAGGATGTATTAAAATGCCACAATCACTTTCACGGCATAAATATCAAGTTGACAAAATGCAGCGGCATTACGCCCGCAAGAAGAATGATAGAAAAGGCAAGAGAGCTTGGGCTGCAGGTAATGATAGGGTGTATGAATGAAAGTTCTTTAGGAAGTGCCGCAATTGCACAACTTGCCCCGCTCGTTGATCACATCGATATGGATGGACCTCTGTTACTTACAGAAGATATAGCAACAGGAGTTGGGTTTGAAAACGGAAAAATTTTGTACAGGGAAGGAGCGGGTCTGGGGGTGGAGATGTACGAATGGTAAGAGATCATATCAGAAAACGAAATGTCAGGGTGAGCTTGTCGAACCCTGATTCTTATTGATGATCGCCTTCGACAAGCCTGCCTGTCCGGTAGCCATGCTCAGGTCACCGTTTAACTAAAAAATTATGCAGAAATATTTATTCATAGACAGGGACGGCACAATCATACAATCGCCCCCTCCCGGCGGACAGGTGGATTCATTTGATAACCTGCATTTTTATCCGCACATGTTTACATGGCTCAGCAAAATCGCCTTGGAACTGCCTTATAAAATTGTCATGGTCTCCAATCAAAACGGTTTAGGCACACCAAAATTTCCTGAGGAAACGTTTTGGCCCGTTCAAAATTTTATTATAAATACTTTGCGAAACGAAGGGATTATTTTCACTGATATAATTATAGACGGTTCAATGCCTGACGACAATTCGCCTTTACGTAAACCCCGCATTGGCAGAATGACTGATTACCTGCATGATTCAAACGCAGATATAAAAAACTCTTTTGTGATAGGGGACCGCATCACTGATGTGCAGTTTGCAAAGAATCTCGGCTGCAAAGCGATCTTTTTAAACCCCGGGAATTTGCGGGGCGAACATGAACTTACAGATACGATTGAAGATTTAAAAACAAATTCCGTTGCATTAGCTTCCGAAAGCTGGAAAGATGCCTATGAATTTTTGATCAGGCAGAATCACTAGGTAATTATCTCCTGAATGTATGGGTTTACTTATTTATTCAGGAGAATTTTTGCATAAAACGAAGGCTTCATCAATTGCTTTTTGAGATCCACTCCTGTAAACATAGAAGTAATAGCGGTATTGAGCGTTGGACTTTTGTGTGCCTTGTTTACTACATAATTAAAGAACCACGGGTAGTGACAAAACTTTTGCAGTAAGGCACTTTTTTTAAGTTCATCTCCGATCTTTTTGTAAAGCACATCATCGTATTTCTGTTTCAGGAATGCATCACTGTATTTCCCTTCCTTTAAAGCCTCTTCCGCCGCATAGGCTGCCAGCATTCCGCTGAAGAGCGCATTGCCGATACCTTCCCCGGAAAAAGGATCAATAAGACTGCCGGCATCCCCGGCAAGCAAAAAGTTATCGCCGGATATGCGTTGCTTTTTCATTGCCATAGGTAATCCCCAGCCAAGTATTTTTTCAGTGAGCTCAGCATTTTTAAATCTAGGGCTCAGCTCAGGATTATTTTTCAGTGCCTTCAACATTTCTTCCCGCAGGTTTATTTTCTTTTCCCGTATCTTATCAGACATCATCCCTATGCCCACATTTGCCATGCCGTTTGCAAGCGGAAATATCCATAAATAACCCGGCAACACTTCGGGAATAAAATGCAATTCAATAAAATTCTTTTCGTGCATGCCTGTAACACCTTTGTAATAGGCCCGCAGGCCCACACAATATGCTTTACCTGCTACATTTTGCTTGAATAACACTTTACGCACAATGCTTTTATCTCCATCCGCTCCAATAATAAGAGGTGCGTTAATTTCATACTTTTTATTGTTCTGTTCAAACTGAACCGTGACACCGCCATCTTTGCGCTCTATATTTTTTACAGAAGCTTTTTGATATACAGTAGCGAGAGGAGAAGCAATTTTTTCAAAAAGAAAATTATCAAAAATAAGTCGCGGGGTAACAAAGCCCGGTGCCTGCCCCGGTAAAAGATTCTTTACATTAAAAGGAATATCAAGTTGATGCCCGTTAGGAGAACCGAATACCACTCCGTAAGTAGGAATGTTCTCTGAACTGTTACCAAAAATTTCATCTATCCAGGCAGGATTTGCTTTGCGCAAAACAAAAACGGTTTTGCCACTGCAGGCGTCTCCGCACACTTTGTCCCTGGGGAAGGCCTCTTTCTCTAATATAACGTGGTCAATCCCGGCCTTGCTTAAAAAAATTGAAGACGCAGCACCTGCAGGCCCTGCGCCAATGATAATAACCTTTGTTTTAAGTTCAGTTAATTGCCCGCCTTCTGCCTCAGCGGCCCGATTATTTACCATCAGTATCAATCCTTATTTTTACAATGCGGCAAGGTATATCATTGTCGTGAAAAGAAAAGGAGCAATCACAATAAACCGTACGGAAACTCATATGACGCAGGAAAGGACGCAAAGACTTAATGATGTACTCGCAAAGCGCCAGCCGGGCCTCACGGTGGTGCTCGAAAATGTAAGTGACCCTCATAATATTTCAGCAGTGATGCGTACCTGCGATGCAGTTGGCGTGCAGGATATTTATATCTTAAACACCAATATTGGTCTGCATGATAGCTGGAGCGCAAAAAGTTCTTCAAGTGCGGCAAAATGGCTTACTGTGCATCAATTTACAGATATTAATGAGTGTTTTACAGCCCTTCGTAAAAGATTTACCCGTATTTATACCACCCATTTAAGCTCCGATGCCGTTGGTCTCTATGATCTTAACCTTACAGAATCTGTCGCTTTAATTTTTGGCAATGAACATGGCGGTGTGAGTAAGGAGATCATAGAAAGGGCAGATGGCAATTTTGTTATACCTCAGGTTGGTATCATAAAATCTCTCAATATTTCAGTGGCGTGTGCAGTAAGCCTGTATGAAGCTTTTCGGCAGAAAGAAAAAGCCGGGCAATATGAAACGCCTCAATTGCAGGGAAATGAAGCACTTGCCTTGCGTAAATCATGGGGACTGACTGAATAAGCCCCTGCAAGTATAACATTATCAGATGTTCCCGTATTTTTGTTTAATGGTGCTGACCTTTGTTGGCATGTCTTTTGAACTTTTTAAAAGTTACAACTGCTGCATTTATGGATTATATAAAATCATTGAAATACACCGCTATACTTTTCATTACGATATTGTTTTTTACACAATGTAAATCACAGGAAGAAAAATCAGGAAAAGGCAATAAGAAGAGTGAGTATAAAAATTCTGAATCTTATGACTTCGCTGAGCCCAAAGTCATCAAATTGTCGCAGGAACTTGATGAAATATCCGGTATAGCTTATTATGCAAAAGACACCAGTGTATTTGCAATAATAGATGAAGATGGCTTGCTCTACAAAATACCGCTGAAAAATCCAACAGATATAAAGGAATGGGTCTTTGATAAGCCGCGGGATTTTGAGGACCTTATTTTAAAAGACAGCATTTTTTATGTTTTGGTAAGCAATGGCGATTTGGATATTGTATCTTTCAAAGGGAAAGACATTCATGTAGAAAAAGTAGATTTCCCCAACGCGTCCAAAAAGAATAATGAATTTGAGGCATTGTATTTTGATTCTGCAACAAACAGGATCGTATTGATGTGTAAGAATTGTGAGCAGGACGATAAAATGCACATAAGTTCGTTTTATATTTCTGATTCAACTAAAGAATACATCCCACTCACTCCGATAGAAACCACTTCATTTAAAGAAAATAAAGGCGGCGAACGGGAACGTATAAAGCCTTCTGCAGCGGCTATTGATCCGGTTACAAAAAACCTCTATGTATTGTGTTCAGTAAACAAGCTGGTTTTTGTACAGGATACAACCGGTAAGATATCAGAGGTTATAAAGCTGAATCCGAAAATATATAAGCAACCTGAAGGGATGTGTTTCACACCTCAGGGCGACCTTATTATATCAAATGAATTCGGCGGCGACGGCTCTGCAAATTTACTACTACTGAAAAATAAAAAGAGATTATGAAGGGAAAGTACTTTGCTCTTTTGACATTATTAATTTGGGGGGTAAATAAATCATCAGCGCAATCTGTATCTGCTGATGACAGTGTGCAGGCCACGATCGTTTTGATAGGAGATGGAGGGAAACTGACAAACGGAAAGCAGCCGGTGATAGAAGGTGTAAAGCGGACTGTGGCAATGAATAAAAATACAACTGTAATTTATCTGGGTGATAATTTGTATAAGACCGGATTACCGGATGATGCGTTGCCTACGTATGCCGTAGCTAAAGCGCCGCTCGATTCGCAGATAAATGTAGCAGGAAAGGCACCTGTAAATGTTTTTTTTATTCCCGGAAATCATGATTGGGCAAACGGGGGAAGAAATGGTTTCGAGTCTATTTTGCGGGTGCAGAATTATATTGATATTCTGGGTAACAAATATGTACAGCAATTGCCGCGGGATGGTTGTCCGGGCCCCGATGAAATAAAAGTAAATGAAGACGTAACTCTGATCCTTTTAGATACTCAATGGTGGCTCCATGAAAATGATAAGCCGGGAGTAGAGTCTGATTGCCCTTATAAAACTAAGGCAGAAATAATAACTCAGCTGGATGATATTCTAGCTCGCAATGATAAGAAGCTGGTAATATTTGCTACGCATCATCCCTTAAGAAGCTACGGTCCGCATGGCGGATATTTTACGTGGAAGCAACATCTTTTTCCCTTTACAGATATTAAACCAAACTTATATTTTCCATTACCTATCATCGGCTCCGGTTATCCGCTTACCCGTGCCATATTCGGAACCTCTCAGGATATTAAGCATCCTAATTACCAGGAAATGATCAATTCATTTCATGCGGTAGTCAAAGGGCATCCGAATGTCATATTTGCCGCAGGCCATGAACATACACTTCAGATGATCCGGGACAGCAGCTATAATTATATTGTTAGCGGAAGCGCCAGTAAATCTTCCCGTGTTTCAAAGAGCAGGAATACCCTGTTTGCTTCGAGTGATAATGGCTTTGTAACATTAAGTGTGCTTAAAAATAAAACAGTGCGGGTAAATTTTTTCAGCGTCACGGGTGATTCTGTAAAACAATCTTTTACCCAGAATATATTGGATTTTTCAAAAGCAAAAGATCTAAAGCCTCTGAATGACAGTGTACGGCAACCTATTTACGAATTTAAAGACAGTGCATTTATTTCTGCCAGTGATCGCTATAAGAAGGTGACTCCGCTTCAAAACTTTTTCCTCGGTAAAAATTATAGGGAGCAATGGAGTACAGCTGTGAAACTAAAGGAGTTTAATCTCAATAAAGAACAGGGTGGTTTTAAAATCGTGAGTCTCGGTGGCGGAAAACAAACTAAATCCCTGAAGCTATTGGACAAACAGGGTAAGGAATGGACCCTGAGAACGATTGACAAAGATCCGGAAAAGGCCATACCCGCTAATTTGAGAGGTACTATCGGCCAGGCAATAGTGGTTGACGTCGTATCTGCAAGCAGTCCGTATGCACCGATTGTTGTTCCTACACTCGCATTTGCAGCGGGCGTACCCG
This sequence comes from Ferruginibacter sp., assembly GCA_041745235.1. GTDB lineage: Bacteria > Bacteroidota > Bacteroidia > Chitinophagales > Chitinophagaceae > Ferruginibacter. Next base: position 13,180 of record JBGTJG010000288.1, read on the forward strand.
CTGCGCAGCCCAAATTTTTCTTTGTTCCTGACGATCCTGCATTTGGCTATTACAGGCCCTTATTTGCAAATACAGTTTGTTTGCTGGAAGAAAGGCAGCCTACCGCTGATGAAACAGATACAAAGAGCACAGGAAAAATTTTTAATAAGTTACTGGAGGATAACGATGACCGCGTAGATCAGCCTGCTGTGTTACGGGCAAGATTACTCGATATGCTTATCGGCGATTTTGATCGTCATGCAGATCAGTGGCGCTGGGGCACTAAGGATACCGGCAAGGGTAAGTTATATTATCCCGTACCAAAAGACAGGGACCAGGCATTCTTTAATTCTAATGGCTTGCTCCTGAAATACCTGGCAAGGAACCAAATGCCTTTTCTTCAGGGATTTAAATTTAATATCAGGGATATTAACGGCTTTAATTTCGTCGCTCGGGATTTCGACAGGTTTTTTATGAATTCTGTAACCAAAGAACAATGGGCTAATACAACGAACACATTTACCCGTTCCATCACAGATGAAGTTATTAAAGATGCTGCTTCTAAATATCCCCCTGAGATCAGGAAAATGGACTCGGCTTTCACAGTAAATAAGCTCATCAGCAGAAGGGACGGGCTTTATAAAAATTCCATGAAATATTATCAGTTCCTGGCAAGAACCGTAACTGTAACAGGGAGTAATGAAAAGGAATTTTTTCACCTCTCTGATGATAGCGGGCAGGTAAGATTATCGGTTTTTAAACGGAATAAAAGTTCGGATACTGCAGCATTAATTTACCGGAGATCATTTAACGGTAAAGAGACAAATGAGCTGATCATGTATGGGCTCAACGGCGATGACCGTTTTGAAGTGGATCAAAATATATCGTCCAGTGTAAAACTACGAATGGTAGGAGGTAAGGGAAAAGATACTTTCGATTTGAAAGGAAATGTGAGGAGCAAAATTTATGACCTGTCCACAGAGAAAAATGGGGTACTCGGCACAAGAAGATCATCCAAATATTTCTCTTCTGATCCGGAGATCCTGGAATACAGGAACACAGGGTTTGAGTACAACAAGTTTACTTTTCCGCAGATCAATCTGGGTTACAATCAAGAAGATAAGCTTCTGGTTGGGTTAGGCTTTTCAAAGAAAACCTTTGGATTCCGAAAATATCCTTATGCTACTTTTCAGAAATTTTCGTCCCTTGCCGCTTTGAAATTTAATGCATATCAGGCCCGATATGAAGGCATATTCAATGAAATTATCAGGAAAAATGATTTTGTGGTTAACGGCGAGATAGTACTGCCCACGCTTAATAATTTTTTCGGTTACGGAAATGAAACAGTGCTCAATAAAAACCTTCCTGAAACATTTTACAGGACCCGGTATAAATATATTGCAGGCAGTATTCTTTTAAGGAAAAGATTCGGAGATGTATTTTCAGTATCAGGAGGTCCTGCTTATTACAGTTATTGGAATGACATAACCGACAATAAAGCCAGAATTTTGGAAAACCCGGCAAACATCGGTGATGATTCGATCGGAGTATACGGTACAAAAAAATACTTCGGAGGCAAATTCAGGCTTGATATCAATTACATAAACAATGAGATATTTCCTACCAGAGGAATAACATGGTTTACCACATTCAGTTCTATGTTCAGGCTTAATAAAAACAGCAATACTTTTACGGATATTCAATCTGATATGACGATATATGCTTCCATCTCTGAACTCAGCAAGATATCAGGTGTACTAAGATTTGGCGGCGGAAGAATCTTTTCTGACGGGTTTGAATTTTTTCAGGCAAAGACGCTCGGCGTAAACAACTACCTGAGAGGTTATCGTAAGAACAGGTTTGCCGGAAGGGGAATGGCCTATGGCAGCGGAGAATTGCGGTTCAGGATCTTCAGGTCCAGATCATTTGTATTACCGGGAGACATCGGGATCATTGGTTTTGCAGATCTCGGACGAGTTTTTCAGAAAGAAGAAAAATCTGACAAGTGGCATAACTCATTCGGTACAGGACTTTATTTTCTGCCATTCAGTGCCGTAGCTATCTCTGCATATGCAGGCTTCTCACCGGAAGACAGACTGTTTAATTTTTCTGTGGGTTCTAAGTTTAATCTAAATTTTTAAAAGAATGTCTTACACACATATCTACAGTAAAACAGAAGAATATGTTGTTGACTTATTCAGCAACCATTATAAGAAGGAACTTGCCCTTCATAATCTTGATCATACATCCGGTGTAGTAAAACGGGTAAATGAAATTGCCGGCCATTACCATTTAACTGAAGACGAAACACTCATTCTTTATGTAGCCGCTTGGTTTCATGATACAGGTTATCTTTTTGAAGCTCAGGACAAACATGAATTTAAGAGCGTGGATCTGATGAGAGAGTTTATTAAGCAGTTCGGGCTCAGCAATGAGATTGTTGATAAGATGGAAGGATGTATCATGGCCACACGTGCACCACGGGATCCCCGCAATCAACTGGAAGAAATAATGAGTGATGCGGATACTTATCAGTTCGGGAGTAAGAAAGATTTTAAAATTACAAATAAGCTTGCTTTTGAAGAGGCACAGCATCATATCGGCTTACCTATAACGCGTGAGAAATTTGACACAGGTACATTAAAGATGCTTGGCGAGCATCAGTTTTATACAAGTTACTGCCGGGAAAATCTGGACGGCGAAAAAAAAGACATTATGAAAAAGATCAGTAAGAAAATTAAAGAGGACAAGCAGAAAGAAGAAAAAATAAAAGACAATAATAAATCAAAGGAGGATCAGTATGAAGATGATGCAATTGAAGAAATAACTGAAAAACAGGGAACTACGAAAGGTATGCAAACCATGCTGCGCCTTACTTCTACCAATCACATTCAACTCAGTGAAATGGCAGATAATAAAGCAAACATTCTTATTTCAGTGAATGCGATTATCATCTCGGTTATATTATCCGTTTTACTGAGAAAACTTTCCTCAGACCCTTATCTTACTATTCCAACGATGATCTTTCTTACTTTCTCTGTAGTAACAATAGTTGTTGCTATCCTGGCTACACGGCCTAAAGTAAATACCGGAAAATTTGAAGATGAAGATGTGATCAATAAAAAAACAAATTTGCTGTTTTTCGGTAATTTTCACAAGATGAGTCACGAGCAATATGAAGGTGCAATGCGCTCTATGATGAAGGATTCCGATTATTTGTACAGTTCCATCATTCAGGATATTTTTTATCTGGGGCAGGTTTTAGGGAAAAAATATCGCCTGATCAGGATAGCTTATAATGTGTTTATGATCGGTATCGTTGTTTCAGTTATAGCGTTCAGCATATCATCAGTATTGCACAAAGGAGCGCCGGAAGGTGTAGTTCCCAACGGTTCAGGCTCACCTTTTTAAAGAATATTCATGCTCTATAACCGAGATATAAGCTGGCTGGGTTTTAATTACAGGGTTTTACAGGAAGCCGCAGATGATAGAGTTCCTTTATATGAGAGATTAAGGTTTCTGGCCATTTTCTCTTCCAATCTGGATGAATTTTTCCGCGTAAGATATCCCGTCGTATCTGCGTTTTCGAAACTCAGTAAAAAAACCATAAGAAAAGAATCTTTTTTATCTGCAGATGATGTAAGACAGAAGATCCATAATGAAATTGTAAGTCAACTGAATGAATTCGGAGAAATATTGCTGTCAGACATCATTCCCGCTCTTAAAGAAAAGAAGATCTTTTTTTATTACAGTGATCCTTTATTACCTGTTCACAAAGATGAAATTAAGCAGATCTTTTTGTCCAAAGTTTTGTCTTTTATTCAGCCTGTTTTCCTGGATATAGAAGGTACAGATGATTTTTTGCCGGAGAATAACCATTTATATTTTATTGTTACTATTTCCGATAAACTGAAGGATACATTAAATCAGGTATCGGTTAACATTCCTTCATCTAAGCTTCAGCGATTTTTTGAACTTACGCCGGTAGACGGAGTCCGTTATGTAATATTTATCGATGATATAATTAAGGAAAACATGAACATGCTTTTTCCGGGTAAAAAAATTGAAAGCATTTACAGCATTAAGTTTAACAGGGATGCGGAGATAAAGCTCAATGATGATTATACCGTAAACCTTCCGGAGAAAATTGAGAAGCTACTGAGTAAGCGTGATGTGGGGGCAGCGTCTCGGTTTTTATATCAGTCCGGCATGCCGGCGAATCTAAGGATGTTTTTGTGCACCATGTTTAAAGCAGACATTAATGATATGTTTGAAGGAGGGCCATATCATAATCTGAGTGATCTGTATAAATTTCCGGCTTTTGATAATACCATGTTCTACCCAAAGCCCGAGGCCATTCATTATCCGTCAGTATCAGGAGGAGATATTTTTACTAAAATTTCGGAAAAGGATATTCTTATCCATTTACCCTACCAGTCTTATATTCCCATTCTGAGTTTCTTTAACCAGGCTGCGATAGATGCAGATGTTACAGAGATATTTATAACGCTGTACCGCGTAGCTGCAGAATCTCATATTGTAAATGCTTTAATAAGCGCAGCAAAGAATGGTAAAAAAGTGACTGCGTTTTTAGAGTTGAAGGCAAGGTTTGATGAAGCTAATAATATCAAATGGAGCAGGGTAATGAAGAAAGCCGGCGTGCGACTGATATACAGTGATCCGAGTATAAAGGTCCATTCAAAAATAGCGCTTATTAAGAAAAATACAGAAAAAGGCACCACGCGGTACGCCGTGCTCAGTACAGGAAATTTTAATGAAAACACTGCACTTTTCTACACGGACCATGTGTTGATGACGAAGAAGAAATCAGTATGCAATGAAATGGAAAGCCTCTTTGCGTTCCTGCAAAAAAGAAAGACTGATCCTGTAAGGCACCAAATTAAATTCAAAGAATTGTTTGTGTCACAATTTAATCTATTGGAAGATTTTGAAAAACTCATAGACGGCGAAATAGCAAAAGTGAACCGGGGTTTACCGGGCTTGATAAGAATAAAAGTAAATAACCTGGAAGAACCTTACTTTATAAATCTTTTATACAAGGCGAGTAATGCCGGCGTGAAAGTGCAAATGATAGTAAGAAGCATTTGCTGCCTTATCCCGGAAACTGAAAACCTCAGCGCCAATATTACAGTAAAGCGTATCATTGATAAATATCTTGAACATACCCGACTGTTTATATTCGGAGAAGGGGAACAGGCAGTAATAGCAATGGGATCATCAGATCTGATGACACGGAATCTCCGGCGGAGGATTGAAGTTTGTATAAGCGTAAAGGATGCCGAATGCCGCAGTCAGCTGCTTCATTATTTTCAATTGCAATGGGATGATAATACGCAGGCCGTAAGGTTATCGGGCACCATGGAACAGCACCGCCTTCTGCCGGAAGGAACAGCACATAATGCACAAGCGGATATCTTCAATTACCTCAAAAAAATCTCATGCTGAAACCCGGCCGTGCCTTTCAATTTTTTACGGGATTAACAAGCTTTCGCATACGCAGAGTGGTTTATATCGCTCTTTTCTGGACAAGTATAGACATAATATCTACTGTTCTCAATTTTAATCCTGCTGAAAGCCATACCAAATCCCTTTTTGTAAGGGCTGTACTTGTTTTTCTTATGAGTACTGTTATGGGATACCTGTTTGTATTCACGCTCAAAAATATTTTCCGTAACGGCTCATTGGTGCTTAATTTTCTTGCAAAAGCCGTAATACTTTTATTTGCTGCTCTTGCCATGAATTTCCTGGCTCATTTTGCAGACAGTTTACTCAGCGAAGGGCTTTCATTTAAAGGGAGCATTTACAATTTCTATGTAAAAGTTATAGACGGGAACTGGCTTATTAAAAGAACAATGCACTGGCTTATTCTTTTTGTTTTTACCCAGCTATATTTGGAAATAAACGACAAATATTCCCCGGGAGTTTTTTTAGATATTATTTCCGGAAAATACATTCAGCCTAAAATAGAGAACAGGATAATTATGTTTCTGGATCTTAAAGATTCAACACCCATTGCGGAGAAGCTGGGGCATCAGCAATATTTTCTTTTTATCAGGGAATTTATTTACGCTGTTTCACTTGCAATAATAGAACACGACGGCATCATATATCAGTATGTAGGCGATGAAGTTGTGGTTTCCTGGAAATACAATAAAGTAAACATGAGACAATGCCTGGCTTCATTAATTGTAGCACGAAAAAATATACAGAAAAAGAGTGAACGCTTTCGCAGGAAATACGGTATTGTGCCGGAGTTTCGTGTAGGTATTCATACCGGGGATGTGACTGTAGGGGAGATCGGAATTATTAAAAAAGACCTTGCCATGAGCGGGGATACTATGAATACAACCGCCCGAATCAGGAGTGCGTGTAATGAACTGAACCAGAAATTTATTGTATCAAAAGATTTTGCAGATAAATCAGGTCTGCAGCCTTTTCAGATAAAAAGCCTGGGTCTGATAGACCTGAAAGGAAAAGCCGAAGGGGTGGAATTGTTCTCCCTTAAAATGTAAATAACTGTCACATGAAAATATTTTGCCTCGTCACTCTATTGTTTATATCCGGAACTGTTTCTGCGCAAACAAAGAAGCCCCTTACTCATGAGGTCTACGATGGCTGGAAGTCCGTAGGAGAAAGAGTGTTAAGCAATAATGGAAGGATAGCGGTCTACAGCATTAATCCACAGGAAGGAGACGGAGTATTGTACATCAACGATCTTCAAACAAATAGAATTACAGAAATTAAACGTGGTTACGGAGCAGTTGTTTCAGCTGACAGCCGTTTTGTTTTCTGTAAAATAAGGCCTCGTTTTCAGGATACCCGCCAGGCACGTATCAAAAAAAAGAAGCCGGATGAGATGCCCAAAGATTCTTTAGCTATAATTGAAGCGGGAACAGACAGCATTGTAAAAATATCCCTGATAAAATCCTTCAGGACGCCTGAAAAATCGGGCAATTGGCTTGCATATCACGCAGATAAACCGATGCGGGACAGCATTGCAAAAAAATCTCTGCCGGATTCTCTGAAGAGAAAAATCGATGCGCTGGTAAGAATGGCAGATTCAATTATCCGCAAGTCTCTTGATTCTGTGAAAGGGAATATTGAAAAAGAAGAAATGATCAATGCCGCTAAAAAAGCAGTTAAAGAGATTTATAAAAAAGCAGAAAATGATATCGATCTCCTCAATGCTTTAGAAGATGCTGAAGGCGATGAAACACCCGCCGACAAGAATGCGGAAGGAACTGATCTGATTCTGCGCAACATGATCTCAGGAAAAGAAAAAACATTTAAACAGGTAAACTCATATCTTTTTGATAAGAAAGGAAATAGGTTGCTTTTATCAGTATCAAAAAGCCCTAAAGACAGCAACAGCAAGGCAATGGTAGTGGTTATTGATCCTGTTTCTAACAGAGCAGATACGATCATGAAAGGTTTTAACGAAACAAAGAATTTTGTTTTTGATGAAGAGGGGGATCAGTTATCCTTTGTAGCCGAAAGGGATAGCTCAGTAAAATCGCTGCAAAAGTTTTACAAATTATGGTATTACAATTCAGGGAAAGACAGTGCGATGGTCCTCACGGAGCGTAACACACCGGGGATCAGGAAGGGATTTACTGTAAGTGAAAATGCAGCTTTGAGATTCAGTAAAGACGGGAAAAAACTTTTCTTTGGTACGGCAGCAATATTACCTGTTAAAGATACTACGCAGGTAGAATTTGAGCAGGCAAAAGTGGATGTGTGGCATTATAATGATGATTACCTGCAACCGCAACAATTAAAACAATTGCCACAGGAATTAAAAAGAAGTTATACCGCGGTGTATTTCCCGGCTGAAAACCGCATGGTTCAGCTTGGTGCAGATACATCGGAAAATATATCCCTTATAAATGAAGGCAATGCAGATATCGTCCTCGCTCAAAGCACTAAGGGTTCCAGAATCGCATCACAATGGGAAGGGAGATCGCTCACTACGGCGTATCTCAGGAATATGCGAGATGGCTCTGTGAGGCTTATCAGCAGCCGTGCATTGGGTAATTTTCAGGCGTCACCCGGTGGAAAATATATTTATTGGTATGACCCGGTTAAACAAAATTATTTCACCTACAACACCAAAACGGGAGCTATAAAAAACACTACAGAAAAAATCAAAGTGCCGTTGTATGATACAGAGAATGACGTGCCTGATTATCCTTCAGCAGCGGGTGTTTCCGGTTGGACGGCAGATGACAAATACTTTTTAATAAATGATGAATATGACATCTGGCAAACCGATCCCGCAGGAATGGAGATGCCTAAAAACATGACCAATGGTTTTGGGAGAAAAAACAAAATTGAGTTCAGGTATGTCAGAACTGATACCATGAAAAGATTTTTTGAGCCCAATGAAAAGATTCTTTTGCGCAGCCAGAATAAGATGAATAAAGAGGGTGGTATATACACCATGCGCACAGGCGAAGCGGAGGATCCTTTTTTACTTACAGCCGGGCCTTACTCTTTTTCTAATCCGCTGAAAGCAAAGGACAACGACAGATACCTTCTGATGCGTAGTGATGTGAGCACTTCAGAATTGTTTGTTTCGGATGAATTAAAGAACCTCAGGCAACTGACTCGGGTATCCGATCAGCAAAAAGACTACAATTGGCTTACTGCAGAACTTATCCGCTGGAAAATGTTTGACGGTAAAATGAGTGAAGGACTTTTGTACAAACCCGAAAATTTTGACCCGAAGAAAAAATATCCTGTCATCTTTTATTTTTATGAAAGAGATGCGGACGGATTGTACAATTATCGTACACCCGCACCAAGTGCTTCTACGATAAACATACCATATTTCGTAAGCAATGAATACCTTGTCTTTGACCCTAATATTTATTACAAGACAGGAGAGCCGGGGCAGAGTGCATACAACAGTGTGGTAAGCGCAGCAAAATATCTTTCCCGCATGCCATGGGTAGACAGTACAAGGATGGCGATACAGGGCCAAAGCTGGGGCGGATATCAGGTTGCTTATCTCATCACCAGAACAAATATTTTCAGGGCGGCAGGAGCAGGTGCACCGGTGAGCAACATGACAAGCGCTTACGGCGGCATACGCTGGGGGCCGGGCATAAACAGGCAGTTCCAGTATGAAAAGCAGCAAAGCCGCATTGGTGCTACTTTATGGCAAAGGCCTGATCTCTACATTAAAAACTCTCCTTTGTTTGCAGCAGATAAAATAAACACGCCTTTGCTTATTATGCACAATGATGCAGACGGCGCAGTACCATGGTACCAGGGGATTGAATTGTTTACGGCCATGAAGCGGCTGGGTAAGCCTGTATGGATGCTGCAGTATAACGGCGAGGACCACAACCTTGTAGAAAGAAAAAACAGGAAAGATCTTTCTGTTCGCCTTTCCCAATTTTTCGATTATCACTTAAAAGATAAAAGGCCTGCAGATTGGATCAGGTACGGCGTACCGGCAACCCAGAAGGGTATAGATAAAGGTTTGAACGTTTCTGAAGAGAAACCGAAGGTTGAATAATTTACATTTCATTAGCAATTAATAATTCATCTTTATTAAAATTAGCTATGATATGAACAAATTTCTTTTAAGCCCTTTTGCATTCACATTACTTATTACTGCCTGTAGTAAAAAAGATACCGATGTTCCGTTAACCTCATCGGCTAACCTTGTATTTCAGTTTAAATTTGATTCTACGCAGGCCCGGCTGAATAATATCGGGCTTCCTTCTGCTCTGCCGCCGGGAAATGCCGGACTTAATCCTAAGATGAATAAGATGAGTGCGCATTATATCGAACTTGCGCCTTATGCTTTTTCCCAGATAGGTACGGGTGCAATCGCCTACCGTGCTCCGGAAACTACTGCCGGGGGTTCAAATGCAATTTCTTTTTCTCAATCATTTTTTGCCGGTAACGGCGAAACATTCTATTCCATCCCCATAAAAAATATAAAACCCGGCAACTTTGAATGGTTGCGTGTATCACTGGCTTATCAGAATTTTGATATTAGCTGGCACTTAGATACCGTCATCAATATTCCCGGGCCTGTTGCGATATCTC
>JBGTJG010000289.1:0-11770 GCA_041745235.1 Ferruginibacter sp.
AAGCGCTACAGCATTAGAAGTTGTAGGAGTAGTAGGTGAACACGTACTTAGAATATTAACCCTGTAAAGAGATCCATTCATAGAGAATGCTGTAGCCGGGATGGTGTATGCTGAGCCTGTAGCACCCGGAATATCAGTAAATGAAGCACCACCGTTTGTACTCGTTTGCCATTGGTAAGTAAGACCGGTTCCTGCGGCTGTTACGCTGAAAGTAACAGGATTCGGCACACATGCAGATTGAGCTGTTGGCTGTGTAACAATTGTTGCAACTGTATTGACAGTAAGCTTAACAACGTTAGATGTAACAGACCCTGCACAGCTCGTTGTTGTTGCTATAACACGGTAGTAAGTGTTATTCATAGCCGGCGTAGTTACAGGAGTAGTATAGGAAGGAGTAGTACCGCCTGTTCCCGTAGTAACATTAGTAAATGGTCCTGTGAGAGATGCGGACTGCTGCCATTGGTAAGTAACGCCAGTTCCTGTTGCAGCAGCAGTAAATGTAGCAGTTGTACCGTTACATACTGTCTGATCGGTAGGTTGAGTTGTTATTGCTGCAGCTGTATTTACTGTAAGTGTAACATTATTAGAAGTAACTGTATTACAAGAACCGGTAACGATCACATGGTAAATATTACCGTTCATTGAAACGGAGGTAGCACCGGTAGTATAAGTTGATGAATTTGTACCTACGTTAGTAAATACGGTTGGCGCACCTGCTGTTGCAACCTGCCACTGATAACTGATTCCTGTACCGGTAGCGCTCACTGTAAATGTAGCCGCATTAGGTGCGCAAACCGTTTGATTAGTAGGTTGTGTGCCTATTACTGTAGTAGCACTTATAGTAAGTTGCACTACGTTTGAGGTAACTGTGCCCGGGCAAGCAGTAGTTGATACTGTTACTTGGTAGAACCCGTTTGTAGTCACTGTAACAGGAGCAGTAGTGTAAGAAGGAGTTGTTCCTCCTGTACCTGTAGTTACGTTAGTAAAAGGCCCTGCTGCGGTAGGTGCAGATTGCCATTGATATGTAGCTCCGGTTCCTGTAGCTACCACATTAAATATTGCAGTATTACCGGTACACGCAGATTGATTTGTTGGTTGTGTAGTGATAGCAGCTGCAGTATTTACTGTAAGTGTTGCATTTGCTGATGTAGTGCTGCCGCACTGAGTTGATATGATCACACGATACACATTTCCATTCATAGCAACAGTGGTTGCTGCTGTAGTATAGCTTGCAGAAGTTGCACCTGCTATATTTGTAAATGCCGGCACTGCCGCTGTGCTTACCTGCCATTGGTATGTAACCCCTGCTGTAGAAGAAGCTGCTGTAAATGTAGCAGTCGCGGGTACACATACTGCCTGAGATGAAGGCTGTGTTGTAATTACCGGTCCGGCACCGCCGGAAATGATGAATGTTATTGTAGTTGTTTGAACCGTAGTACCTGCAGTACCAGTAACAGTAATATTGTAAGTCCCGGAACTAAGCGTATTTGCATTATTAAGCGTAGCAACTGTACTGCTTCCGGGTGTAAGCGGATTGGGAGCAAATGTAACCGTAGTACCGGCAGGTGCACCTGAAGAAGTAAGATTTATCGGAGTATTAAATGTACCGGATACCGTTGTCGCTATTGTAACCGTGGGAGTGGCAGCAGGACAAGGTACAGTAGTTGGCGATGATGCATTAAAACTAAAGCTGTTCAACGGAGCCGTTACTGTAAAGTTGGTATTAGATATATCAAAGAAAATATTACCAACTGATTCTACTTTAATACGTGCAGTGGTAGTAGCTCCGGGGGGGATTGTAACAGATTCAGAACCGTCGTTAGCAGTAGTTGCTACCAACGTTGTAGGAAAAGTCAATCCGCCATCTGTAGAATAAAGAATTTTCACATTCGCACAACTTACCGGTGGTAAGGTGGTATTATTTACATCCCATGTAACGGTTTGAACTGAACCTCCGGGATACGTTACGTTCGTATTAGGTGAAGTCACCTGGAACGGCCCCGCTGTATTAGTAACAGTAACTACCATATCAGTAAAATTGGTTTGGCCAACCTTGATGGGAGCAGAGGAACTGTAAGGAACATTATCTCTTACTGTTAAGCGGAAATTTAATGTTCTGGAAACAGAACTCAAAGCTTCAATAGTTGCTATTGCATCACCGCCCGGTAATGGGCCTGTTGTAAAGCCACCCGCCAATATCGTAGAAAGCCTGGGCATAAATCTTACGGGAGAAGTAGTAGCCGGAAAAGTCAGCCAGTTAGGACCAGTAAGCTTTGTTGGACTAGCCACACTGTTTCCGCCGGTGGTTGCTGATGATCCCGCATCATTTTGTTCCCAGCAATATGTAAGGATATCTCCTGCATTAGCATCGGTAGCAGACCCTGTAAGCGCAAATGGTGTAGTGATAGGAATGGTGTAATTAGATACCGCTGCAACTACCGGTGTAGCATTTGTACCCGCCAATGATGTAGTGATAGGGCAAGGTTTTGGGGCGAGGTTTACCTGAATTTGCTGAATAGAATTCTGATGCCAAATATCAATTGAATGGTTGGCAACATCCTGATTGGTTATCCCGGCGTAGCCCATAATAGTTATTCCGGAACCTACTTCTTTATTATTTACACCACCTGCTTCAATAGAATGAGAAAAAGTATGATTAGCTCCCAGCTGATGGCCTATCTCATGGGCTACATAATCGATATCAAAATTATCTCCCTGCGGTATATTATCAGCGGGAGAAGTTATACCTCTTCCTTTCATTCCATCAACACAAACACACCCAATACAACCTGCATTTCCGCCGCCGCCTGAGGCACCGAACATATGACCGATATCGTAATTTGCCTCACCGATATTTGCAGTAAGGGTTGTTTGTAACTGAGCGTTCCATGCCCCGAGTGTAGTATATGGATCAGTAGCAGGATCGTAAAAGATAACATCTGCAGTATTTGCAATTAAGTTCAGGTGTAAAGCAAGATCCTTTTCATAAGTACCGTTACAGCGTGTAAGTGTAGCGTTAAAGGCTGCCAATACTAATGCAACCTGCGAAGAATTGAATGCACCGAAATAATTTGAATATTCTCCGTTACAGGATTGCGCCAGGCGCATTGTTTTTAGTTCGCCTGTATTACTTGCAGTAAAATTGGAACCCTCTATCCTTGCGTTTATTCCTGCAAACATAGTTTGATCTTCAGTAGAACAGGTCCACGGCAATGAACCCTTATTTCTCTGAGACTTAAAAACTGCGTATACCGTATGATCCTGTGAGTATGGCTCTATAAATTCGTTTGCTCTTTCCGAACGAAAAACCATGGTTTGTATACCCTGCGGTGATATACTCAACTTTAAAGTTGCAGCCTTATCTGTAATTCCTTTTCCGGAATAAGCCCTGATCTGAGGAAACTTAGCCTGTAATGCAGGTTCAAAATTGGAGGCCTGATATACCTCAAATTGCTCGATGTTCCCATCGGCGTTAGGTAGAGAGATCACAACAGATCCGGGAGATCCGCCTGTAACCGGCGTGGAAAACAATTGCTGCCTCAGCGGTGTGATGTTAAGACTGAACAATTTGTATTCAGTTGGAAATGATGTACGGGCAACTGCCTTATCCTTTGTAACAGCCCCTTTTGAAAATTCGGAACTTTGCCAGTAATTCTGTGCATTAGCAGAGAAGGAGGCAATTACAATAAGAAAAGCAGGCAATAAGGCCGAGTAGATTTTTCTCATAAACAGTTTTTATAATTTTTAAGTTCGCTAAATTAACAAAAAACACACATACACGAGCACCGCTTGTGTAAAATAAAAGCCGGTCCGATAAATGTTATCCACAATTACAGATGCAGAAGGATAAATCTCTCATACAATTTACCGATAAAGGCCTCTATTGTTACCAAGGTAATTTCTATATTGATCCTTGGAAACCCGTTGAAAATGCAGTCATTTCACACGGGCACAGTGACCATTCCAGATGGGGAAATAATAATTACCTCTGCCATACAGATTCACTACCTATCTTAAAACTGAGGCTGGGAGAAAATAATTATCAAACAGCCGGATGGAATGAACCTGTATTCATGAATGGTGTTTCTGTTTCCTTTTTTCCTGCGGGCCACATCATCGGAAGTGCACAGGTTCGGGTAGAATACCGGGGAGAGGTATGGGTATTTACCGGAGATTTTAAGAATGAGGATGATGGAATCAGCACTGCATTTGAGCCTGTGAAATGCAATACTTTCATCACCGAGTCTACCTTTGGTCTCCCTATCTATAAATGGCGGCCGCAGAAAGAGATATTCTCTGAAATGAAAAAGTGGATCGCATTAAACAGATCTAACGGCAAGAGCAGTGTTTTTATCGCCTATAGTTTGGGTAAAGCGCAACGGATATTAAAACCTTTGGCAGAAACAGGCATCCCCATATTTGCCCATGGTGCTGTATACAATGTACACACTACCTTACAGGCTGCAGGATGGAAATTACCTGATTTAAAAAAAATCACCCCGGAAACCACCAAAGAGGATTTAAAAGAATGCATTGTAATTGCCCCATCAGGTGCTGAGGGGAGCCCCTGGATAAAACGCTTCTCCCCATATGCCACAGGAATTTGCAGCGGCTGGATGCAGGTAAGAGGGAATGCACGGCGAAAAAACGCTGATGCAGGCTTTGCTTTAAGCGATCATGCGGATTGGGAGGGCTTAATAAGCGCTGTGAAAGCAACAGGTGCAGAAAAAGTATTTGCAACACATGGTTTCCAATCCTCATTCAGCCGGTATTTAAATGAACTGGGAATAGAAGCGGGAGAAGTGAGAACGGCCTATGGTAATGAGGAAGGTGAGCCCGAAGATACTCCGTCATCGGTTGGAAACCCTGACGGCGGTTAACAGAAATAATAATTATAATAAATATAATACACCGTTCTCGGGGCGGGAAGCCGCCGAAAGGGTGACAGACATTGAAAAAATTCGCAGAACTTATAATGATCCTGGCCACAAGCACCAAGACCACAGCAAAGCTGGAGGCTATTCAGGATTATTTTTCACTGGCTGCAGATGAAGATAAAATTTGGGTTGCAGGCCTATTTACCGGGCGAAGGCCGAAGCGGACTGTAAACACTGCTTTACTTCGCAGCCTGTGCATAGAAGCCGCAAATATAGAGCCATGGCTTTTTGAAGAATGTTATCATACAGTCGGAGACCTCGCAGAAACGATTTCTTTGTTAATCCCGGAGAGTAAGATCGATGTGGCTGATGTGGTTAACTACTCTCTTTCTCATTATCTGAATGCCTTAAAAATTATAGGCAAGGATGATGATGAGATCAAAAAGAAATTTGTTACCGAAGCTTGGGGACAAATGAACCGCAGTGAAATTTTTGTATTCAATAAACTCATGACCGGTGGGTTCAGGATTGGCGTATCACAAAAAATGATGGTAAATGCCATAGCCAAAACAACAGATGTTTCCCCATCAATAATTGCCCATCGGTTAATGGGGGATTGGGATCCCGAGAGCGTTTCTTTTAATGAGTTGCTTAGTACAGAACACAGTGCTGCCGACAATTCAAAGCCCTATCCTTTTTACCTGTCTTATGCCATAGAAAATGATGTGAGCGAACTGGGCGATGAAAATGAATGGCAGGCAGAATGGAAATGGGACGGCATTCGCGGTGAGATCATTAAACGAAATGATGAAATATTTGTCTGGAGCCGCGGGGAAGAACTGCTGACTGATAAATTCCCGGAGTATAAAATATTAAACGAACTTTTACCCAACGGCACCGCTATTGATGGCGAGATCATCAGTCTTGCCGCGCCGGCCTCAGAACATAATTTTTCTGTACTGCCTTTCTCTGCGCTGCAAACGAGAATAGGCAGGAAAAACATTACTTCCAAGCAATTAAAAGAAGCCCCGGTAGGTTTTATTGTTTATGATCTGCTTGAAGAAAACGGTGAAGACATCCGAACGCTTCCAATGAAAGATAGAAGAATAAAACTGGAAGCTATCGTAAACAACGTCAATCTTCCCAACATTCATTTATCACCTATAATTGATTTTGCTTCATGGGATGAATTGAAAGAAATACGGAAACAAAGCAGGGATAAAGGCAGCGAAGGAATAATGCTTAAACGCAAAAACTCGGAATACAAGGTCGGTCGCAAGAGAGGCGACTGGTGGAAATGGAAAATAGATCCGCTTACCATAGATGCTGTGATGATTTATGCGCAAAAGGGAAGCGGGCGAAGAAGTAATCTTTACACAGATTATACTTTTGCTGTAAGAGATGGGGATAATCTGATCACATTTGCAAAAGCATACAGCGGGCTTACGGATAAAGAGTTTGCTCAGGTTGATAATTTTGTAAAAAGAAATTCAATCGAAAAATTCGGGCCGGTAAGGACTGTGAAGCCGGAGCTTGTTTTTGAACTTGCTTTTGAGGGAATAGCGGAAAGTAAAAGGCATAAATCAGGTGTGGCATTGCGATTTCCAAGGATGAGCAGGTGGAGAAAAGATAAAACGGCTGAAGAGATAAATACACTGGATGATCTGAAAGCTATTCTGAAAAATTATAATGAACAGTACAGTTCTAAGCCCGCTGAGTAGAAAGGGTTAAAGAACAAAATTGAAAAGAAGGAGAAAAGAAAAATATGTTTATCTCCATGAAACTTGTTTTTCACTGCTGTACTTTGCGATAAGAAAGAATTTAGGTGAATGAAACAAGAAAAAATAAAACTCACAAATACGCCCGGTTTCAAAGTCATAAAAAAATGGCTTGATTCTCAGAAGCGTAAACCATTCACTTTTCAACAGGAAGCATGGGAAAGCATTATTAATAATCAATCAGGTTTGGTTAATGCACCAACAGGATACGGCAAAACTTTTTCAGTATTTCTTGGCTCCGTCATTCAATACATCAACAACAACCCTAAAGATTTTCTTACAAAAAAAAATAGCGGTATACAACTGCTTTGGATAACTCCCCTCAGAGCACTTGCAAAGGATATCGAGCGTGCCATGCAGGAAGTGATCTTCGAGTTAGGCATGCCATGGAAGATAGGCTCACGCAACGGTGACACCCCGGTTTCTGAAAGACAGAAGCAAAAGCGGAATTGGCCTGAAGTACTTATTATTACACCGGAAAGCCTACAGCTTTTTCTAGCACAAAAAGATTATCCGCAAACTTTTAAAACCCTTGAAATTATTGCAGTAGATGAATGGCATGAACTCATCGGGAGTAAGCGGGGAGTTCAGGTAGAATTGGCTATTTCAAGGATCGTAAATATCAATAAATCCGTGAAAGTATGGGGCATATCTGCAACTATCGGAAATTTGGAAGAAGCCAAAGAAGTATTGTTAAGTCCTTTGAGAAAAGGGGGCGTCATCATTAAAGCCAACGTAAATAAAAAGTTTGAAATAGAATCAATCATACCTGATGAAATAGAAAAGTATCCATGGGCAGGTCACCTGGGGATAAAACTCGCTGATAAAACCTTGCCCATATTTGAAGGAAGCAAAACCACGCTCCTCTTTATAAATACCCGTGGCATGAGCGAGCAATGGTACCAAACGCTGCTTACAATTGCCCCCGATCTGGCAGGTGTACTTGCATTGCACCACGGCAGTATTGAAAGAGAATTGCGCACATGGGTAGAAGAGGCATTGCACGAGGGCATATTAAAAGCAGTGGTATGTACATCGAGTCTGGACCTTGGTGTCGATTTCCGGCCGGTAGAAACAGTAATCCAAGTTGGCTCACCAAAAGGTGTTGCCAGATTTTTACAACGTGCAGGCCGCAGCGGTCATCAACCTGATGCGGTAAGTAAAATTTATTTTCTCCCTACACATTCCCTGGAACTTGTAGAAGCAGCAGCACTTAAAGAAGCCATGGCAATGAATTTCATTGAAAGCAGGCTGCCTTTAGTAATGTGTTTCGATGTGCTTATACAATACATGTGCACGCTGGCTGTGTCTGATGGTTTTTATCCGGATGAAATATTTGAAGAAGTGAAATCTACCTATTGTTTCAGTGAGATCAATAAAGAAGAATGGCAACAGCTATTACAATTTATCACTGTAGGAGGAATAGCATTGCAGCAATATGATGATTTTAAAAAAGTAGAAATTGATGATGCCGGGTTATACAAAATAAACAACAGGAGAATAGCCATGCGCCATAGGATGCACATCGGCACAATCGTAAGCGATGCCATGCTGAATGTAAAATTCATGACCGGCGGGTACGTCGGCATGATAGAAGAGTATTTTATTGCACGATTAAAGCCGGGCGATTCCTTTACCCTTGCCGGCAGAAACCTGGAGTTTATCATGATCAAGGATATGACAGTGCAGGTAAGAAAGAGCACTTCAAATAAAAGTATCGTGCCCGCATGGAACGGTGGCCGGTTACCCCTTTCCGCCAATCTTGGTTTGATGCTGCGAAAAAAATTAAACGATGCCGCTACTAATGACAGTTTTACAAAAAAGGAACCTGAACTTGTTGCGCTCACACCCCTTTTTGATTTGCAGAAAAAATTATCCGCAGTACCGAAAGAAAATGAATTGCTTATTGAGCATATTGAAACAAAAGATGGTTTCCATTTATTTGTTTATCCTTTCGAAGGACGGCTTGTACATGAGGCCATGGCGGCACTGCTTGCATTTCGCATTAGCAGAATAACGCCGATAACTTTTTCTTTTGCCATGAATGATTATGGTTTTGAGTTGCTGAGTGACCAACCGATTCCTTTAGATGACAGCAATGTGTATGAATTGTTTTCGGAGGAAAATCTGTTTGAAGATATTCAACGAAGTGTGAATGCTGGTGAAATGGCAAAACGAAAATTCCGGGATATAGCCGTAATCGGCGGACTTATTTTCCAAGGTCTGCCCGGTGAACATGTTAAGCAAAAACACCTGCAATCATCTGCAGGTTTATTGTTTAAAGTCCTGTCTGAGTATGAACCTAACAGTCTTTTGCTCAGGCAGGCATATAATGAAGTAATGTATCAGCAGATGGATGAAGTTCGGTTGAGAAACATGCTACAGCGAATACAGCAAAGCAATATTAAAATAACGTTTCCTCAAAGGCTTACTCCTTTTTGTTTCCCTATAAAAGTAGACAGCATGCGGGAAATGATGACCTCAGAAAAACTGGAAGACAGGGTCAGAAGATTGCATTCACAACTTGCAGCGGAAGGAAAAAAATATGCCGGAACACAACAAACCATTAAACGCACCAAAGGACTTTGATCTCAGATCAGGCAGAAACATTGAAATCCCTTAATGCATCATTCAAACTGGTTTTAAGATCTGTAGAAGGCTTTCTTTTCCCGATGATCAATGCACAGGGAACATTATAATCACCTGCAGGAAAACTTTTTGTATAACTGCCCGGTATAACCACACTTCTAGCCGGAACTATCCCTTTTGTTTCTACAGGATCGCTGCCCGTTACATCAATGATCTTAGTAGATTGAGTAAGTACAACATTGGCCCCTAACACTGCTTCTTTCTGCACACGCACACCTTCCACAACAATACAACGGCTGCCGATAAAACAACCGTCTTCAATGATAACCGGGCTTGCCTGCAAAGGCTCTAATACACCACCAATACCTACCCCACCGCTGAGGTGTACGTTTTTCCCGATCTGAGCACAACTGCCTACCGTGGCCCATGTATCTACCATCGTCCCTTCATCTACATAAGCACCTATATTCACGTATGAAGGCATGAGGACCACATTTCTTGCGAGGTATGCGCCGTATCTTGCTACTGCATGCGGCACTGCTCTTACACCCAGTGAGGCATAATCTTTTTTCAATTTCATTTTATCATAAAACTCAAAAGGCGGCAAAGTGTATGTTTCCATTTGCTGTATGCCGAAATATAAAAGAATGGCCTGCTTTACCCATTCGTTCACCTGCCAGGCATCACCTGCAGGTTCTGCAGTTCTTAAATTGCCTTTATCTACCCGGTCTATTACGTCCCTTATGGCATCTGTATATTTTTCATCATTTAAAAGTTCACGGTTAGCCCATGCGGCCTCAATCATATCTTTCATCTTTCCTTTTTTTACTGCAAAATTACTGAATAAAAACCCGGACTTTTGTGGCTCTATAATGAGTGATATTAAAACCATACTGATTCGTTTACCTAACTGGCTTGGGGATATGGTTATGGCAACTGCATTTGTAAAGTCAGTAAAAACGGCTTTTCCGGAGGCAACTGTAGACCTTATCGTAAAAAAAGAGTTAGACTTTCTTTTAGAGAATTTTCCCGCTCACGGCAAGAGATATGTTTTTTCAAAAACAGAATTTAAAGGATGGCGAGGCGCAGGAAAATTCGGAAAACTGATACAGAAAGAAAATAAGTATGACCTTTTCTTTTGTCTTCCGGATTCATTTTCGTCGGCGGTAATGGGTCATGCATTAAATGCAAAAAAAAGCATAGGCTTTAAAAAAAATGTACAGCCTTTTCTGTTTACGAATGCTTACCGCCGGCCAAAAGGAATTCATAGAGTTGAAGAATATACATCTCTCCTTTCACAGTTTTTAAAAAGTAAAATATCCCAACCGGATGTAACTCTGTATTCTTCATACGGCCGGGCCGATAAGAGTGTGGTCATCAATATAAATTCAGAAGCTATTTCACGAAGATTACCGAAAGAAAAAGCTATAAAGATTATCACGCGGGTGAGAGAAAAAATTTCAAATGACATCATCCTGATAGGAAGCCCGAGTGAAAAAGAATTTGTTGATGAGGTTTATGCAGGGCTCCCCTCAACAAACAGGATCACAAATCTCGCAGGCAAAACTTCTTTGCCTCAATTAGTAAACTTATTTTCATCAAGCATTGCAGTTCTTTCTACCGACAGCGGGCCCGCACATGTTTCCAATGCATTAGGAATAAACACGATTGTGCTTTTCGGCGCAGGTAATGAGCAGAATACTGCACCATACAATCAGCTGCAGCGCACAGTTATTCGTCTTGGTAAATTACAATGCGAGCCCTGCACCGATAACATCTGTAAAATATACGGGACTCCGGAATGTCTTCTGCAACTGGATGAAGATCAGATTGCAGAAGCTCTGGCTGTTCAAATAAACAAATGAATATTCAAACCGAAATGGATCGCTGTGTTGCTGTTCTTAAAGCGGGCGGGTTAATACTCTATCCCACAGACACTATTTGGGGTATAGGTTGTGATGCTGCAAATGAACAGGCCGTTAAAAAAATATACAACTTAAAAAAGCGTGAAGAAAAAAAAAGTATGATCATTCTTTTGTCGGATAAGAATGATGTTCCGCTTTATGCTAAAGCACCTTCCGATGCGCTCCTCACTGAGTTGAGTGCATCTGAGAAACCCCTTACAGTCATTTACCCCGGAGCGAAAAACCTTGCTTCCAATCTGATAAATCAAGATGGGACCATTGCGATTCGGATAGTGAAAAATAAATTTTGCAATGATATGATCAAAGCTTTTGGGAAACCTGTAATATCAACATCTGCAAATATTTCAGGAGAGAAATACCCTGAAAACTTTTCTGAAATTTCACAACACATAATAAAAGGTGTGGATTATACCGTCAGGCTCCGACAAGAAGAAACAGGTGCTTCATGCCCCAGCAGAATCATTAAATGGACAGAAGAAAATAAAGTGATTGTGATACGTGAATGATCAGAATATTCTAAATCCAAGCCCGACATGAATATTTTGGTTTCGCCATTTCCCCGTGCCCGTGTTACCTACATCCATTAACCCATAAACATAAC
>JBGTJG010000290.1:0-2869 GCA_041745235.1 Ferruginibacter sp.
ATAAAGGTAGTATCAAAATTTCTCAAAAAAACTGCCGTCAGAATAAATAAAATTGTAGCACTTACACAAGTAAGGGTTATTTTTCTGTGGGAAAAACCAAGGTCCAATAAATAATGGTGAATGTGTATCCTGTCAGGGCTGAATGGTGACTTTCTCGCCAGAATCCGTAATCCAAAAACCCGCAGCGTATCAAACAGAGGAATCATTAATACTGCAAAGCCAATTGCAGGGGCAGCTTGAAAGCTGTATACATTTCCCACCGTACCCGCAGTACTTATAAACTTAATAACCAAAATGGAATTCACAAGGCCAATAAGTAATGAACCGGTATCCCCCATGAAAATTTTGGCAGGGGAAAAATTATAAATAAGAAAGCCTAAGGTGGCACCCGAAAGTGCAAATCCCATAACAGCATAGGAAAGTTGGCCTGCAAAATAAAAATAACACCCAAATACCAGTGTAGTAATAAAACCAAGGCTGCCTGCCAGGCCATCCACGCCATCTATCAGATTAAATGAATTTGTAATAACAATCACTGTAAAAACAGTTAATACTAAACTCGCAAAATATGGGATGGTGCCGATACCCATAAAACCATGCATATTATTAATAGAGAGATTGCCGAATTTTATAATAATACCTGCTGTGATTAGCTGGCCTATGAACTTTTTATTTGCTGAAAGAACTAATATATCGTCTTTAAGGCCAAGAAAAAATATCACGATAGTAGCAGCTGCAAAGTATTGCAGTTCCTGAACAGCAGGCGCACCCATTAAGGTAGCAACAATAAATCCCGCAAATATCCCCAATCCCCCTAATGTGGGAATAACGGCTTTATGTACCTTCCTTTCATCCGGTTCATCAAATAACTTCTTGCTTTTAGCGATCTGTATAATAACAGGGATAGCGAAGAAAGTTATGAGAAAGGCAAGAAGTGCACTTAAAATGATATTATCCATAAAAAAGTTTGTGTCTCCCTCAATACAAAAGTATTGAAAATGTTTGTATCAGGACGCTTTTTTAGACTACTTTGTTGCCCGATAACACAAAATGACATCCGTTTATTCCTAACCGGGAGCTGTTTAAAATTATTTCAAAGGAAAATGAAATATTAAGCTACCAAGGCAGATAAATGGTTTGTTTTCAATTACGTTTGCATAGCAAATTGACAGCCAAGTTCAAATATTAATAATAATGAATAAACTTAAAGACCTAGCCTCACAAATAAGAAGGGACATTGTAAGAATGGTTCATGGTGTTCAAAGCGGGCATCCGGGAGGCTCCCTTGGCTGTACAGAGTTTTTTTCTGTGTTATACGGGGAGGTAATGAAGCATAATCCCGATTTTAAAATGAACGGGGAAAATGAAGACCTTTTTTTCTTAAGTAATGGTCATATTTCCCCGGTTTGGTACAGCACACTGGCTCGCCACGGCTATTTTCCGCCCGCGGAACTCGCCACATTCAGAAAATTGAACAGCAGGTTACAAGGTCATCCTACTACCCACGAGCATCTCCCGGGTATTCGAATAGCAAGCGGGTCTTTGGGACAGGGTATGAGCGTAGCTATAGGAGCGGCACTTGCGAAAAGGCTGAATAGTGATGAGAGTTTGGTTTATTCACTCCATGGTGACGGAGAACTCGATGAAGGCCAGAATTGGGAAGCCATAATGTTTGCAGGCAGCAAGCATGTGGATAATTTAATAGCCACTATCGACTGGAACGGTCAGCAGATAGATGGTCCCACGGACAAAGTTATGGATCTCGACGGTTTGCCCGAAAAGTTCAAAGCTTTCAACTGGGAAGTGATGGAAATGGACGGTAATAATATTGAAGCTGTTTCCGCAGGTTTTAAAGAAGCGAAAGCCAAAATAGGAAAAGGTAAACCGGTTGTAATTCTGATGAAAACCATAATGGGTAAAGGCGTTTCATTTATGGAGGGTACACATGAATGGCATGGTATAGCACCTAACGATGATCAGTTAAAAATGGCACTTTCAGAACTTAAGGAAACGGTCGGGGATTATTAAAATCCAATATACCTTATTTCAATTCAATGTCCTGCCCGGCAGCCTTATATGCCGGAAACCAGGAAGCCAGAAATGCAATCAGCACAGCAGTACCGGCGACCATCAGAAAGTCTGATGCAATCATCTTTACCGGAAAATAATCAATAAGAAACGATCCCCCCTGTATTTTTATAAATTGGAATTTGATCTGCAGCAGCAGAAGAATGAATGCAAGGGTGATGCCGCAGGCTGCACCGATGATTCCTAATAACAGCCCTTCAGCCAGAAATATTTTTTGGATTCCCTTTTTGGAGGTTCCCATGCTCCGTAATATGCTGATGTCTTTTCGTTTTTCCAAGACAAGCATAGTGAGGGCACTCACCATATTAAATGCAGCGATTATCAGAATGAGGGTAAGAATCGCATAGATCGCCCATTTTTCCAAACGCATTGTACTGTAAAGGTTAGAATTTTGCTCATACCGTGTTTGCACTTCAAATTTTTCACCCAGCAATCTTTCCAGTAATTCTTTGCCCCTTACCGGATCCGATTTATCCTTCAATTTTATCTCAGCTGCAGAAAATTCATCAATCCCAAATCCCATTTGCGATTTTACAAAATCGATATTGGTTACTGTATACTGGTTATCAATATCCTGTTGTATGGAAAAGATGCCTGCAGTAGTAGCATTTCCTTCACTCATAGCATCTGCAGCATCAGCATTAAGCGTTTTTTTAGGAAGAATTACCGTTACAGTCATAGGCGGCATGTCCCCGCTTAAACTGATAGACGCGGCATTCTGTACGCCATAACCTGCTATTAATTTTGGTATGTCGGCAGAGCCTGTTTCATATTTTCCTTC
>JBGTJG010000291.1:0-5641 GCA_041745235.1 Ferruginibacter sp.
AACGTTTTTATATGGCGGCAAAAGGCATTAAAAGTATTTCTGTCCTGAATTATTTATCATATAACAAGAGCGCAGTAAAAGATATTATCGGGAAAGAACTGGGGTGGAAAGATTACGGCGGGAAGCATTATGAAAGTGTGTGGACCAGATTTTACCAGGGATATATACTGCCGACCAAATTTAGTATTGATAAACGCAAAGCACATTTATCCGATCTGATCTTTGGCGGTCAAATTACAAAAGATGAAGCATTGAAAGAATTAGCAGAGCCCGGGTATGACGCGGCATTACTAAAAACTGATCATGATTTTGTTCTAAAAAAACTTGGGTTAAGTAAAGAGGAACTGGACGCTATATTAAAATTGCCGCCCCGCAGTCATTATGATTTTGATTATGAAAAGCCGATCGATGTGCGATACCCGATCTTGGGGCCAATAAAAAAAATTTACAGGAAGATAAATCCTGTAAAATAATAATCGCGATCCCGGATTTTGTGTTACTAATTTCACTTTTAGCTTACTACTGATAACAGGTTAGCTTTTTCGCAAATAAAAATTCAGAAAATAAATGAAAACTAAAATCAAGTTTGCGATAATAGGATGCGGCCGTATTGCACAACGCCATGCCGAGCATATTCAACAGGCAGGAATACTTAGCGCAGTATGTGATATTGAGAAAGACAAAGCTGCATTATTGGGTGAAAAATACGACGCCGGATTTTACGGGACCGCTGAAGAAATGCTGAACGCTCATCCCGAGATTGATGTAGTGGCGGTTTGTTCACCTAACGGTCTCCATGCAGAGCACACTATTAAAGCATTAAAGGCGGGCTTCCACGTACTTTGCGAAAAGCCTATGGCACTCAGTGTGCATGATTGCGGAGAAATGATCAATGCAGCTGAACGGGCAAATAAAAGACTTTTCATTGTAAAACAAAATCGTTTTAACCCCCCCGTAGCTGCAGTAAAAAAGATAATAGATGAAGGCAGGCTGGGAAAAATTTACAGTGTACAGCTTAATTGTTTCTGGAACCGTAATAATGAATATTATAATAATTCATGGAAAGGCACGAAGGATCTGGATGGCGGAACCCTGTTTACACAGTTCAGCCATTTTATAGATTTGTTGTATTGGCTCATCGGCGATATTAAAGAGGTTAATGGGTTTATGCATAATTATCATCACGAAGGAATTATTGAGTTTGAAGACAGTGGCGTAATCAGCCTGAAATTTTATAACGGGGCTATCGGCACAGTTAATTATACAGTGAACAGTTATGATAACAACATGGAAGGTTCCCTGACCATTTTCGGTGAGAAAGGAACAGTAAAGATCGGCGGTCAATACCTCAATGAGCTGGAATATCAAAGGATCGCCGACTATGAGATAAAAGATCTTCCCAAAGGGAACCCACCGAACAATTACGGCAAATATTTCGGCTCCATGAGCAACCATGATAAAGTTTATGAGAACGTGGTTGCCGTGATAAGTAATGGTGGCGTGATCGCTACCAATGGCTTCGAAGGATTGAAGACCGTTGAGATCATTGATAAATTTTATTCAGCAGCCAAACAATAATGAAGAATCCCTAATCATTATACTTTTAATCAGATTTTTATTATGCAAGTACCTTTTGTTGACCTATTTGCTCAGTACAATAGTATAAAAGGCGCTATTGACAAAGCGCTTAATGACACTATCACACATTCTGCCTACATAGGGGGGCACGCCGTATCTGACTTTGAAAAAGCCTTTGCGGGCTACCTGGATGTGAATGAAGTGATCTGTTGTGCTAACGGCACGGATTCCATTGAAATATTGTTACAGGCATACGGGATAGGCAGCGGCGATGAAGTAATTGTACCTGCCTCTTCCTGGATCTCCACTTCAGAAGCAGTAACAACTGCAGGTGCTGTACCGGTGTTTGTTGATGTGGAAGAAAACTATCTCACCATTGATCCTTCTCTTATTGAAAATGCTATTACAGCAAAAACAAAAGCAATTATCCCCGTACACCTGTACGGGCACCCTGCTGAGATGCCTGCCATCATGGCTATCGCTGAACAGCATGGGCTTATAGTGATAGAAGATTGTGCGCAGGCACACGGATCTTCTATCAACGGTCAAAGGACAGGTTCATTCGGACATGCTGCAAGCTTTAGCTTTTATCCCGGGAAAAACCTGGGTGCATACGGTGATGCGGGATGTATGGTAACCAATGACGCAGGCATTGCGGCTAAATGCCGTATGATAGCAAACCATGGGCAGCAGGGAAAGCATAATCATATTACGGAGGGGAGAAACAGCAGGCTGGATGGCCTGCAAGCTGCGGTTTTACTGGCCAAACTCCCCTTCCTGGAAGAATGGACAGAAAAAAGAATTAAAAACGCGCAATTATATTCCCGACTATTGCAGGATGCCGGTATCGAGTTGCCAAAAACAAAAAACAATTACCGCCATGTTTTCCATTTGTATGTGATCAAATCAGGTAACAGGGAATTTATCAGGCAAAAACTGGCTGATGCCGGCATTGAAACAGCTGTTCATTACCCTAAAGCCTTACCTTTTTTAGAGTGTTACTCCGGAAGAGGTTTTTCTCCTGCTGATTTTCCCGTGGCACACAGGGATCAGGATCAAATTTTATCGTTACCCATGTTTGCAGAATTGACAGGAGAGCAGATCAGCTATGTAGTAAAGGTGATCAAAGAATCATTGGCCTGAAAAACATCGTTATTTTATCTACGGAGCCAAGGTAAAATGTTGCTGAGCTTGCTATCATGACGCCATTATTGAATTTGAGATCGCCGCGTGAGTACCACGATATGGTATATGAAAATATTCGTTACTAAGTAACGGAGTATTATTGCTACCAAGGATTTTGAAGCCTTGAAGACAGTTAAGATGATTGAAAAAATTATACAGCAATTAGAAAATTTATGAACAAGCACACAAATGATTTAAATCTGGACAGTAGGTTTGTATGGGCTATCGAATCTCTGAAAGCTACCAAATTGTTATTCCCTGAAATTAAAACAGTGTTTGACATTGGCTCTGCAAATGAAATCTTGGCGGAACAAGTCAGGGATATGGGGCTTATTTATCACTCGTTTGACTTGTTTCCACCAAATAACAATGTTCGTAAATGGAATATCGAAGAACCCTTCCCTTATGAAGGATCCGCGGATGTAATAATTTTTTTAGAAGTTATTGAACATCTGAATAATCCCTGGTTGGGAATTAAAAATATTATTCATGCACTGAATCCGGGGGGACATATATTTATTAGTACACCAAACCCTGCATGGAGTCATTCCACGCTGCATCTTTTAAGCCACGGTGTTTTGGGGATGTTCTCGAAAGAAGATTTAAGACTGAACCATCATGTATTTACCCCATGGCAACATATTGTTGAATTTATGTTACAGGATAATGGATTGGGTAACATTCGGTTTACTGCATTAGGGAAAAAGACAAGTGTGGGGGCTTATCCTTTTTGGGGATTGAAACTTCCTTTAAGAATATTTTTTAGATTGTTAAAAAAAATAATTGAACAAACTAATACCAATGCAATAGGCGCTCTTTATGGGGTTCAGGCTCAAAAAAAAGATGAATAAAGATTAATATAGTTGTTGGGCATATTGGCTAGGATTCGCTATTGCACCCGAATGCGGGGATTTAAAATGCCGATTTGTATATTTAACTTTTAAAGGATAGCGGCGTTAAATTTCCTCTGATAAAAAACAAATTTCGCATGTTCTTCATCGGTAAGTTATCCGTATAAAAAGCCGTGATTCAATGAAACAAAATTTTCACTTGCGGGTATAGCAACAGCCATTCAATACCCAAAAGCATTACCTTTTCAGCTTATCACTCACATCGAAATTTTTTCCATTCAGATTTCCCGCCGGAATATGAGGCGTAAAGCAGAATTCTATCCCTTCCTATGTTTGCTGAATGAACGGAAGGCCAAATAGTCCATGTTGGGCAGCAATAAAGAGATAGTTATTTGAAAAACATTGTAATTCTTTCAACAGAACCCTGGGGTAAAATGTTGCTTAGCAAAATGCATTATGCCACCCTACTTGCTGAAAAAGGTAACAAAGTTTATTTTGTAAATCCGCCCCGCAACAGATCCGGAAAATGGGTACAACCCGAAAAGTCTGACACCTTACCGAATCTTAGGGTCATACATTTAAAGCCTATCCCGAATGCGTTGTTCTTTCGGCATAAACTGTTGTTGGTATATAATCTGCTAACCGGGCGATATATAAGCGGCATCAATAAGATTGTAAACGGCAGGGTAGATGAGGTATGGAATTTTAACCCTAATACCTTTACAGATGTGCAGAAATTTAACGGGGCAAAAAATATCCTGTTCCTGTATGATTTTTATAAAGGAAGGCATGTAGATAAAGCTGTGGCAGCAGCGGATGGTATTGTATCTCCCTCCCGTGTCATTTTAAATTATTATCAGCCTGTTAATTCCGCTGCGTTATTAGTACAGCATGGCCTGGCACAGCATTTTGCAGTTATTGCAACAACAAAATTGCAGCAAAATGAATTCTTCGAAACCTCCGGGGGCAAGATCAGGATAGGCTATATGGGAAATCTTTTAAGAGAAGGAATGGACACTGATGCGGCTCATAAAATCATAACAGCCCACCCCGATAAGGAATTTCATTTTTGGGGGCCTTATTCCGTTACTGAAAATAATGTAACTGATCAGACTGTATTGTCCCAAGAATTGTCTGATTTTATTTTTTTTCTTGAACAATGTCCTCATGCTTTTCTGCACGGCATAAAAGCACAGGCAGAATTGGCCAGGGAAATCCAGGAAATGGATGCTTTTCTTTTTTTATATACGCCCTCTAAGGATATGAATGCTGCTTCCAACTCTCATAAACTCTTAGAATACCTCAGCACAGGGAAAACGGTAATTTCTTCCGTAGTATCTAATTATGAGGGAACAGGATTACTTGCCATGTATGATAAAGGGGGGGATCTGGCGGTGTTATTTAATGAAGTCACAGATAATCTTACTGAATATAATTCCGCTGAAAACCAAAAGAAAAGAATCTTGTTTGCGCTGAATAATACTTATGCCAAACAGGCGGACCGTATCATGGCATTTATATACAGCAAGCAGGAAACCCGATATTCGATATAAAACTGAAAAAGATTGTTCTGATAACAACAATGCAACCTGCAGTGAATCCCCGGCTTGTTAAGGAGGCAGATTCTATGGCGGCAGCAGGTTTTGATGTTACGGTATTATATTGTTTTGTGACAGAGTGGGCCGTGGAAAAAGATAAGATAATTTTAGCCGAAGCTCAATGGAAATACCTGCGTGTAGGCGGTGCCGGCAGAACTTCTTTTGCATATCGGAAAAGCAGGATATTTTATGCATTTTACCAATACGTGAATAAATTGAGCAAGGGGAAATATTTTGCTGAAGTTGCTCATGCCAGATGTTACAAATCACTTTTGAGAAATGCGAAGAAAATTGACGCAGATCTGTATATAGGTCACAACATAGGAGCTATGGCTGTAGCAGCAAATGCAGCAAGTTTCAGGAGATCACAAGCCGGGTTTGACTATGAAGATTACCATCGGGGGGAATATGTTGATCCGCGTAATCCGG
>JBGTJG010000292.1:0-1773 GCA_041745235.1 Ferruginibacter sp.
CCTTCTAAATTGTCATTACATTCAAAAATGATGGGCTTGCCCATAAGGACACCTCGGCAAATTAAAGATTTCATTTTTTTCAATACCAGAAAGATTGAGCACTATTAAGTTTCTCTAAGTCGTTTCCAAAGAGCTTAACCAGCGTTTATTTGTTACTAGGAGACAAGGGTAACACCTCTTCAACATTCAACATTTACACTTCAACATTTCCATCACCTATTATACAACTCAACCCACTCCTTCAATCGTTCTTCTACTTCATTAGTAAGCTGGCGCGGTAGTAAACGCCATTGCCAGTTATTTTTTATGGAGGCAGGTGTATTCATGCGTGCAGATTCATTGAGACCTAATACATCCTGTATCGGCAGGATAACTGTACGGGCAACCGAAGCATATGCCATACGGCCAATCACGAGGTGAATATCCTTTTCCTCTACCCGGATACCCAGGTATTGCTGTATTCTTTTATATTCGGCCTTCGTCATATCCTCCCGGAACCATCCTACTGTTGTATTATTATCATGTGTGCCCGAATAGGCAATGCAATCAGGAGAATAATTATGAGGAATATAAACAGACTTAGGCATCTCATCATCAAAGGCAAACTGAAGTACAACCATACCCGGTAGTTTGAATTTGTCACGAAGCTCATACACCGCAGGATTAATCTCTCCCAAATCCTCAGCTATAAAAGGAAGAGCGCCTATCTCTTCTTCCAATACCTTAAAAAAATCAGCACCCGGGCCCTTTATCCATTTTCCATTAATAGCAGTTTTCTCTTTCGCGTCTACCTCCCAGTAATCTGCAAATGCACGGAAATGATCCAGTCGCAACAAATCAAAGAGTTCCATATTCTTTCTTAGTCTCTCAATCCACCAATCGTATCCCCGTTCTTTTAATACCCCCCATTTAAAAACCGGCATTCCCCAAAGCTGACCATCTGCATTGAAATAATCCGGCGGAACACCTGCAACACCGATCATATTGCCTTTGCTATCCAGATTAAAAATCTCAGAATGTGACCAAACATCAACTGAATCAAAGCTTACATAAAAAGGGAGATCTCCAAATAATTTAATTTCTCTTTCATTACAATACGATTTTAGCTTTTTCCATTGCTGCGCGAAAATGAACTGGAGCCATTTTACTTTTTCAATTCCATCAAGATGCTTTTCCGCAAATTGTCTCAGGGCCTTTTTCTGCCGGAGCTTATATTCTGTAGGCCATTGATGCCAGGCTTTCCCTTTGTTTTGCCTCTTAAGGATAACATATAGTGCAAAATCATTCAACCAAAATGCTTCATGCTTTACAAAATGCTGAAATTGTTTTTTCAGGTCTGCAGAATCTTCTTTCCTGAATCTCCGATAAGCTTTATTAAAAAAAATTGCTTTTATATTCTCTGCCTCATCGTAGTTTACCTTGTTTTTTGAGGGCAAACGATATTCTCGCAAATCTTTTGTTGTCAACAATCCTTCTTCTTCCAATAATTCAGGACTTATTAACAATGTGTTACCTGCCATGCCCGAAATGGAACTATAGGGTGAATGGCCTTGCGGCGATTCTGTGGGATTTACCGGTAATAGCTGCCAGTACTTTTGACCGCTCCGGTGAAGAAAATCTGCAAACGATTTTGCCTGAGGCCCAAAATCGCCTATCCCATACCGTGAAGGCAATGATGTAATATGCATGAGTATTCCTGCATTACGCACTATAATTTGCTTATTGGGTATATTGGTTTGGAGCGCAGGCTTGGCTGCTTCGGGTTCTTTCATC
>JBGTJG010000293.1:0-5350 GCA_041745235.1 Ferruginibacter sp.
ATGGAACAGAACCCCCGCCATGGAAGGTGAGCCTTTGTGCCAGTAAATAAAACTGATCCTTAAAACCTACTTTAGGACGATTAATATGGTAAGCAGAAACCCCTGCGTAATAATTGTTAGAACCATCAGTAGAACCGGAAAATAAGATACCGGCATTCATGTCAATATAATTCTGATTAGCGCCGTTTGTAAGAAAATCAGTACGGGCGCCGGTGAAACCATTTTGACGCAGCATGTCTTCAAATGTAAGCTTGGTATCATCTAAAGCAAGGCTGCTGTAAGTTCCCTGAAAACCTGCCCCTATAGTGTTATAACCGTTCTCGTCCAGAGCCTTATGATAAGAGAGGGAAAGCGAACCGTAATTTAATTTCAACTGATTATCAGCGCTTGCATCTGATAAGCCTGAGATACCGATTCCGAAAACATCCCCTTCCGGTATTTTATCCTTCATAATGCCAAAATCAACTGAAGCTGCAGTAGTTACATACGCTTTCGGTATTGATGGCCATTGATCCCGGTGATTTAAAGCCAATCTCCACTGACCGTCAAACTTTCCCGTGAATGCGGGATTCAGCGTAAGGGGAGAAGCAAAAAATTGGGAAAAGTGAGGATCCTGCGCATAGGCAGAAACGGAAAAACAAGTTATCAGTAAGGGGAATAAAAATTTTCTCATTTGCAATTGAAATTCTATAGCCTAAAGATAAGAAAAACCTTTAAAATGCTGCCCGGCTATTTTATTAAATTAATATGCCCGTTAAAATCAGTAAATGGGCTTGCAGACAGCTATTTCTGCATTTTGGAACCGTATGCCAGGTCACCTGCATCACCAAGGCCCGGTATAATGTAGCCCTTGTCTGATAGCTCCTCATCTACATCCCCGCACCATATGAGCGCATCCGGTTCAGCTTGCTGTAATGCCTCAATACCTTGTCTGGCAGCAATAGCGCATACTACATGCAATTCTTTTATTTCTCCGGCTTCCCTGAGATATTGAATGGCTTTTATTAATGAAGCACCCGTAGCAAGCATGGGATCACTTACAATTACTACTCTCCCTACCACTGACGGGCAACTCATATATTCCAGGGATATTTCAAAGCTCCCGTCATCATTATGCTTCCTGTAAGCACTCAGAAACGCATTATCGGCACGGTCAAAATAGCTTAATAAGCCATTGTGCATGGCCAGGCCTGCTCTGAGTATTGTAGCAAGTACAGGTTGATCCTTGAGCATGTGGCAAGTGGCAGTGCCCATGGGAGTTCTGATGTCATTTTTCTCAGTTTCCATGCCCTTGCTTATTTCATAGCCTATTACCTCAGCAATTCGTTCCAGGTTTCTTCGGAAACGCATCCGATCTTTCTGTATTTCCACATCTCTGAGTTCACTTACCCAGTTGCTTACTAATGAATGTTCCCTGCTGAAATTATGTACCATTTGCCTGAAATTTACGGCAGAAATGCGTTAAATTTATTCTGCCGGTTCCAAAATTAAGAGAAACCCGCTTAGTTTGGCTAACAGTTCGTAACTTATATCTCCTATGACGAAACTCTTTAAGATATTATTTTTGATTTTATTCCTGTCAGGCTGCAATGAAAAAGAGGCGTATGATGTGGGAGAAGACAAGGCTTATGAGAAAAGTAAAACGAGCCTGGAGGTAACGGAAAGAAAAAATCCGACCGGTTTCCTTTCAGCTTCAGGCACTAAAAGAAAAAACTTTTTGCGTCAGACGGTAGTGATGGGAAAAGTATACAACAATGCCAGAATGGTAACTTATAAAGATATAGAAGTGCTTGTTTCCTTTTACAGTAAGACGGGGGCGGTATTGGAAGAGGACCATGTTACTGTCTACGAAAAAGTTGTGCCCGGTGGTACAGTAAGTTTTAAGGAAAAACTTTTCACTCCTAAAGATGCCGATAGTATGGCGATGAAGGTGCTCTCTGCAAAATTTTAAATTTAAAGAGGATTATGCCATCAGCCTGAATGTATCACCGTCAAAGAGGCCTTTATCACTTAATTTTAAATGCGGTATTACGAGAAGAGCCATAAATGATAAGGTCATGAAAGGTGCATCCAAATGGCTCCCAAGCACCTCTTTTGCAAAATTGTTTATGGTAGTGTAATCTGTTGCTACTTTAAAACCATCCTGCAAACTCATTAAGCCGGCCACAGGCAGTGGAAGAACATGCTGTTCTTTTTCTGAGAGCGCACAAATGCCCCCTTTTTCTTTTATCAGCATATTTACAGCCCGGCAAATAGTTTCATCATCAACTCCTACTGCTACAATATTATGGCTGTCATGGGCTACAGTAGAGGCTATGGCACCGTGTTTCAATCCCATATTTTTAATGAAAGAAACCGCAACGGGTGCATCCTTATAGCGGTTCACGACCACTATTTTCAGAAAGTCATTTTGTACATCTGCAGCTATCATCCCGTTAGAAAGGTTTGCGGGAACTGTGAGTTTGTTCGTTATTAATTGTCCCTGCAGGGCTTCAATTACATAAATATCTTTTTGTCCCGATTTTGGCAGAAGAGCAAAATCTTCATTCCTTTTTAAACTGCATTCAAATTTATTTACAGATCGGGCGGGTACAGATTCAATAAATGACCTGCCGTTTTCAGCTACAAGCTGTCCGTCGATATAGGTTTGCAAAACTTTAAAATCAACGAGGTCCTTTACAAGAATAAAATCCGCGGGATCTCCCTGGCGGAGCATACCGTTTTTCATTTTGTAATGCAGCACCGGATTTATACATGCAGCCTGCAGTACTTTAAAAACATCAATGCGTTTTGCCACTGCACGGGCACACAAAACATTAATATGCCCTTCAGCAAGGCTATCGGGATGCTTATCATCACTGCAAAACATCATGCTTTGAGAATGGCTTTCTAAAAGGTCGATAAGCGCCTCAAAATTTTTTGCCGCACTGCCTTCCCTGATCAGAATTTTCATGCCCATGGCTAATTTTTCCTCAGCTTCAGCAGCAGTAAAACATTCATGGTCTGTAGAGATGCCAGCATTGATATATTTTCTTGCATCGTCACCCCGTAGGCCCGGAGCGTGACCGTCAACAGGTTTATTTATTTTTTTTGCAGCGGCTATTTTTTGCGATACTGCATCATCGCCAAAAAGGACACCGGGGAAATTCATCATTTCACTGAGGTAGAATATTTCAGGGGAGGCAAGGAGCTCGGTTACATCCTTTACATCAAGAGCAGCACCTGCAGTTTCAAAAATAGTGGCGGGAACACAGCTCGGTGCGCCAAAATGAAATTTAAACGGCACTTTTTTACCGTTTTCTATCATAAACCTTACGCCGTCCATACCGCAGACGTTTGCTATTTCATGGGGATCACTTATTGTACCCGTTGTGCCGTGTATAACCGCCAACCGGGCAAATTCTGAAGGTATCAGCATGCTGCTTTCTATATGCACATGGCTGTCAATGAAGCCGGGGAGTATATAAGGTGATGCAGAATCTTCATCATTCAATCTGTGAAGAGCTATTATTTTGCCGTCTGCAACTTCGATCTCACCGAAGTAAACAGTCTTTGAGGGAATATCTACAATATTCCCTTTTATTTTGAGCGTATTTTTCACCGTTTAAGTTTGCGGAAGCCCGCTTAAGTAATTATTTAATATTTATCGATTAATTAATCCGAACAAAAGTATCGATAGATTATATTTGCGGGGCTAATTATCTGCTTTTAAAAAATTAATCACAAACGAAAATGCTTAAAAAATTATTATTTACCGCCATTGCTTTTACAGCATTGAGCGTAAGTGCACAAACAGTTGATGAAATAATTGCAAAGAATACAGAAGCAATGGGCGGTGCGTCAAAGATCACCGGCCTCACTACAGTGAAAATGAGCGGTAACATGAGCGCCCAGGGTATGGATATTCCTTTAACGATCACCAAATCTCATATGAAAGGTATGCGTCTTGATATCGAGATAATGGGTACTTCAAATTATCAGATCATTTCCCCGGATAAGGCTTACATGTTTTTCCCGATCCAGCAAATGACTGAACCGAAAGAGCTGGATGCAGAAACAGTAAAAACAATGCAGTCTCAACTGGATCTGCACGGAGCATTGTTTAATTATAAAGAAAAGGGTACAACTCTGGAATTAGTCGGGAGTGAAAAAATCGAAGGCTCAGATGCTTATAAATTAAAGGCTTTGTATAAAAGCGGAAAGGCAACTACTTTTTTCATAGACAAGAATACGAACAGGGTGGTAAAGACAATTTCCAAAGGAAAGACACCTGACGGGGCTGAGATTGACCTGGAAACCTCATACACTGATTACAAACAAAACAGTGATGGGTATTGGTTTGCATACAGCACTACTACAGCACAGGGCCCTATTTTATTTGATAAAATAGAAACAAACATTACAGTGGATGAGAACCTGTTTAAGAATTAAGTTCTTGTAAAATTATTTCGGAATGCCTCGTTGTTACAACGGGGCATTTTTATTTTTAACGGCATCGTTATCATTAATCGAGTAAGTCCGGCCTTCTTTCTTTTGTCCTTTCCATGGCCTCCGAGTGACGCCATTCTTCTATCAGTTTATGATTCCCGCTCTTTAATACATCAGGTATCGCCCATCCCCTGAACACTTCGGGGCGGGTATATACAGGCGGGGCCAGTAAATTATCCTGGAAGGAATCTGTGAGTGCCGAGGTTTCATCATTGAGCACACCCGGCAGTAAACGGCCGATGGCATCTGTAAGCACAGCCGCTGCCAGTTCCCCGCCGCTCAGCACATAATCCCCGATCGAAATTTCTTTGGTAACAAAATGATCCCGAAAGCGCTGGTCTATGCCCTTATAATGACCGCAGATCATTAAAAGATTCTTCTTTAGCGATAGGGAATTTGCCATTTTCTGGTTGAAGGTTTCTCCGTCCGGTGTGAGATAAATGATCTCTTCATATTTTTTTTCTTTATGTAAATTTTCAACTGCGTTTACCAGCGGTTCTATCATTAAGACCATACCCGCGCCGCCGCCAAACTGATAGTCATCAACCTGTGCACGAGCATATGTGGTATGTTCTCGCAGATTGATCACATTTACTCTGAGCAAATTTTTATCTGCTGCACGCTTCATGATGGAATGTGCAAAAGGAGATGTGAGGAGATCGGGTACTACGCTGATAATATCTATGTGCATGCTGTTATCTTATATATTAATCATGGCTCAGGGAGGCTCATTCCATAAATTCGTCCAGGTCTCTCTTTTGCTTTTTTGTAGGCCGGCCCACTTTGCTCATGCGCTTTCCGGTATGAAATGCCGCTCCCTGGTATTGATTTTTATCTGTCTCCTCAGTAGGAGAGATATCCA
>JBGTJG010000294.1:0-3691 GCA_041745235.1 Ferruginibacter sp.
ATCTGCAAATAAATTGATGCAGAACAGGATCAGACCCGTAGGCTTAGGAAAACGAAAAATGTTTTGCTTTACAATGCTGTTCAGTTCTTTGCTGCCTTCTGCATTCAGAAATTGGATCATCGCCCTGTGCGGCAATTGCCGTTCCCGCCTGTTGTTCTCGTTATCTGCAAACTGGTATTGCTTTATGTATGCTTTCTGCTTTCCCCCTGATTGTTTAAAAACCATAAAATCATTCTCTATGCCCCACGCTACTTTTTCCTTGCTCCAGCGCCAGGTATTCGGACGGCCCTGCTTTCCTCCCGAAAATATTTCAGAACCGTCAGGCATTGCAAGTGCATAATCCAATGATGGACTGTAAGAACCTTTATAATCCAGATCCCTTAAATAATACCGGCCGCGGTGTGCAACATGATCATCTGAGTACCTGTACTTTTTGTCTGATTCAGTATCAATTATTTCCTTTTGAAACTTCAGCTTGGATTTATTTTTTGCAAAACAAAGCATGTAATCAAACTCTACAGCTACCTGCCCACTGTCGTGCCCCGCACCTGTTTTATTTTTCCGGATAAATTGCGCCACAAAATTTTCCTCCCCGAATATCCTGTTGCACAACAATTTCAGTTGCGCTATTTCATTATCATCTATGGAAATGAAAATGGCACCCGTAGCTTTTAAAAATCCTGCAGCAAGTTCCAGCCGCTTATTCATGAACGAGAGCCACTTGCTGTGGCGATAAGTATCGTCTATGTCTACGTACTTATCATTGTACATAAATTCTTCCTTTTTGCCGGTGTTGTATGGCGGATCTATGTAAATAAGATCTACAGTCCCTGCATACGTTTGTGCCAGGACGGTAAGTGCATGAAAATTATCTCCCTCTATCAACAAATGCTCAGAGGAATTTTTATCAGATCTTATCCCCTTAGCCTTCACTTCGGTAAAAGTTGGTGTTCCCGATGCACAAGCTGTAACACACTTCTCCTCTATCTTATCTTCTTCCCATACCAGGCCGTAGTGCTTACCTGCCTCAGCCTTTTTTATAATATTCAGGAGCTCTTCTTTAGAAAGTTCCGAAAGATCTTTTTGCAACATATCAACCCCGTATTTACTTCGTAAAATACAGAATATCCTTTCTCTTTAATAAAATAACTGTCCCCACCCTGCATGGCGTAATTTGCACCTATTAAAGATTATCGGTTTGAATATTAAGACTAAAGCGCATTTTGCGCTGTTCGCTACCAGTGTTTTTTTCGCTATAAATTTCACCGCAGTAAAATACCTGCTCAACGGAGGTTTTGCAAAACCATTCAGCCTAAACTTATTGCGGGTGGGTATAACCGCGTTTCTGCTCTGGATATTATTTTTCTTCCGGCCTCAGAAAACGGTTATTCAGAAAAAAGATTGGGGCAGATGTTTTTTATGTGCGCTTTTCGGCATTGCAGTCAACCAACTCCTGTTCGTAAAAGGCCTCTCTTACACAACTTCTATTCATGCTTCGCTTCTCCTGCTTACTACGCCTATCCTGATAACCTTTATTGCAGCATGGGTCCTGAAGGAAAGGCTGACGCTTTTTAAACTTAGCGGCCTGGCATTGGGTATTTGCGGTGCAGTAATACTTATTACCGGAAAAGATCAATCGGTCACCGGCGAAAATATGCTTTGGGGCGACATTCTGATTATCCTGAATGCCGTAGCTTACACGCTTTATTTTGTACTGGTAAAACCGCTGATGAAAATCTACAATCCAATCGTGGTCTTACGCATCATATTCACCATTGGTTTTTTCATGATCCTGCCTTTTTGTGTAACAGAGTTTGCGGAAATACCATGGTCCTCATACGGCATTAAAGAATATTCCACTCTGGGCTTAATCATTTTTGGTGGCACTTTTTGCGCTTATTTGTTCAATATCTACGGTATCAAGATCCTCGGGGCATCCATTGCCGGAACGTATATTTATTTGCAGCCGCTGTTTGCCGCGGCAATTGCAATTGCATTTTTAGGCGAAG
Source organism: Ferruginibacter sp. (assembly GCA_041745235.1). Taxonomy (GTDB): domain Bacteria; phylum Bacteroidota; class Bacteroidia; order Chitinophagales; family Chitinophagaceae; genus Ferruginibacter. The sequence continues at coordinate 2,010 of JBGTJG010000294.1, forward strand.
AATTATCGCTGTATAAAATACTCGCTGCTGTTCTTATTTTTGCCGGGGTATTTCTGGCAAATAAACAATCGAATGAAGGCAAAACTGATAACAGCAAAGACTGAAGATGAATACCTGGCCGCAGCCAGCTTGTTCCGGGAATATGCAGAATGGCTTAATATAGATCTCTGCTTTCAGGGTTTTGAAGAAGAACTTGCTCATTTAGATGCAATGTATTCTGCTCCTAGCGGGGTGATTTTTCTCAGCAAGGAAGAAGATATTTTCACCGGTTGTGTGGCAGTAAGAAAAAAAGACAATGATGTGGCTGAATTGAAACGCATGTATATTAAACCTGAATACCGTGAGGCAGGATTAGGCTCTGAATTGCTGAAAAGCGCTTTAGATGCCGCGACAACAATGGGTTATAAAAAGATCCGCCTTGATACACTTTCTCACATGACCCCTGCTATCAGCTTATATAAGAAGTATGGTTTCTACGAAATAGAACCTTATTATTTTAACCCGGAAAAGAATGCAATGTTTTTTGAAAAGGAATTGTAGGAACACAGCTAAGACGCAAAGACGCGGAATTTTGAAAACAGCACTCATCGGATATTGCCCCGGAATTTATTCTTAGCGTCTTTGCGCCTCCTCGGTCATCCCTGCTTCGGATATTTATAAAACAATAACTTCTTCTCTGCTTTTTTAAAATCTTCCCACTTCTCGATATCCGCTTTCACAGCAAATATAGCACACGTAGGTAACTCAAAGGATGCATCGTTTTTATGAAGGGTATTTACAAAATCAGAAATTCCTGTATTGTGCCCAAAAACAGCAATGGTATCATACTTATTTTTCATTTCACTTACCACTTCATGATAAACCTCGGAAGGGGCATGATAAAGTCTGTCAAAATATATGATCTCGTCTTTATCCCTCCCGTATGCTGCGGCAAATGCCTCGCATGTTTGCTTAGCTCTTTTAGCAGAACTGCTCACAAAAGCATCGATCTTTACCCCTTCAGCAATTAATTTCTGCGCCATTCTCGGCGCATCATTTTTGCCTCTTTCATTCAAAGGCCTGTCAAAATCTTTTTGCCCGGGATCTGCCCAGCTGCTTTTTGCATGGCGTACAACGATTAGTTTTTTCATGTGTTCTTTTTATCGTGACTGTTCATCTGCAAATTATATGCTCAAACCGATTTACCGGCATGTTCCTTAGGAATTTCTATTTTTGCGTATTAAACCTTTCGCATCGCAACTGTATTTCTCATAACACCGCCGTTCACTCAATTAAACACACCTTACCCGGCCACTGCGTATCTGAAAGGTTTTCTCAATACAAAAGGAATAACGTCTTTCCAATCAGATCTGGGCATAGAGGTAACTACGGCGCTGTTTTCTAAAAAAGGGCTGACTGAATTATTTTACAGAATAAACAATGCAGGTAATCCAATGTCTGCAAATACTGCAAAGATTGTCTTACTGCAAAATGATTACATCAATACCATAGATGCGGTAATCTATTTTTTGCAGGGCAAGGACCCTACGCTTGCACACACGATCTGCAAACGGGATATGTTACCGGAAGCATCACGTTTTGCCCATACCGATGATCTTGAAAAAGCATTCGGCAGCATGGGTATACAGGACAGGGCTAAATACATAGCTACCATGTACCTGGAAGACCTTTCGGATCTTATC
>JBGTJG010000295.1:0-3361 GCA_041745235.1 Ferruginibacter sp.
GAATGTTTGGAAACAATAGTTCGCCTGGTGGCGCCAATTTCACCCTTCTTTAGTGATGCTGTTTTCCAAAACCTGAATGCAGTGACCCGTCGCTATAAAGCGGAATCAGTTCACCATATCGATTTCCCGGAAGCCAATGATGCGGTCATTGATCAATCATTGGAGGAAAGAATGCAACTCGCGCAGGATGCAGCATCCCTGGTATTATCGCTTCGCAAAAAAGTAAATATTAAGGTTAGGCAACCTTTGCTAAAGGTTTTCATACCGGCTCAGGATTCTGATATGGCCGCGGATATCAAGCTTGTGGAAGATATTATTAAGAATGAGACCAATATTAAAGAAGTAGAAATACTGAATTCAGATAATGATTTTATCAGGAAAAAAGCAAAGGCCAATTTTAAGACCCTTGGTAAAAGGCTGGGAGGAAGAATGAAATCTGCAGCATCAGCGATTGAGCTATTTACAAATGATACAATTCTGGAGGTTCAAAAAGGAGGTTTTGTATTAAAATCGAAAGATCAAGCGAAGGATGAGGATGATATTACTATAAATCCAGAGGATATTGATATAATTACTGATGAAATACCGGGTTATGAAATAGCCTCGAACGGTCCAATTACAGTCGCTCTGGATATTACTATAACGGAACCGCTTCTGCAGGAAGGGAATGCTCGGGAATTCGTAAATCGTATACAGAATATGCGGAAAGACAGCGGATTAGATGTAACAGACCGCATTGTGCTCACGGTAACTGAAAATCCTCTGATCGCAGAATCATTAATAAAATTTAAAGACTATATTTGCGCGGAAATATTGGCTGATTCTTTAGATTTTGTTCCTGAACTAAACGAGGGTTCAGAACTTGAAGTAAACGAGGCCATATTGATGGTAAACCTCTTAAAACAACAGTAAGTAAGTTATGGCGACCAAAAAAACAGCACCAAAACCCGCGGCAAAAAAGCCGGCTCCCAAAAAAGCTGCCCCGGCAAAACCTTCCCGCCCTATAGGTAAAAAGGTTGCCGTTGCAAAAAAAGCGGTCTCCGCTAAGAAGCCTGTTGCAAAACCTGCACCCAAGAAAGCGGTAGCAAAGCCTAACAAATCTTCTGCAAAAAAAGTTGTAAAACCAACCATAAAAAAAACAGCTGAAAAGAACAGCAAATCCGTAACAAAAAGTGCTGCAAAATCCGTAAATAAGAAGGCAGCTCCTATAAAACAAACAAAACCATTGTCTAAAAATACAAGTTCTGCAAAGCCCGTTGCTAAGAAGGCCCCGGCTAAAGCAGTCTCGAAAGTACCCCAAAAGGCCGCTACAAAAGCTGCACCGGCCAAGTCCGCGGTTAAGGCGGCGGCAAAACCGGCGGTTAAAGCACCTGCTAAGCCCGTTGCAAAGCCTCCTGTAACAGCTAAGGCTGAACCGGTTAAAGCTGTAAAGCCTGCTCCCGCTAAACCTTCAGTTCCAAAACCGGTTGTGCTGCCTAAGATCAATACTAAGACCTCCCGCAAGTACGAACCTGACTTTACTAAATCTGTATTGGACCAGGCGCCCCCTGATCCCGGAGCTCCTATAGTTATGTACAGTGATAACGATCTCTCGGAATTCAGAGAATTGATACAACGCAAACTGGGTTCAGCTAAAAAGGAACTGGCTTATTTACAGGGCCTTATTACGCGTAAAGATGATATGGGAGGAGATGAAGGTGACAACCGCTACATGACAATGGAAGACGGTAGCCTGAGTATGGAAAGAGAGCAACTGAGTCAGATGGCCAGTCGTCAGATCACCTTTATCGATCACCTGGAAAAAGCTATTATGCGCATAGAAAACAAGACTTATGGTGTGTGCCGCGTAACGGGGAAGCTGATAGATAAAGCAAGATTGAGGGCTGTACCACATGCTACGCTAAGCATTGAAGCTAAAATGAGTAATTCCAAGTAGCATTAATTGATATTATTGTTAAAGAGGAGAAATATTCTCCTCTTTTTTATTAAAAATCCGCCACATGAAACTTTTTGCTTTAGCGTTGGGAATTTTATTTTTTTTAGACTTGAATGCACAGGATATTTATTTTCAGCAGGGTGTAAAATATAATATCTCCGCCGAATTGAACGATAAGGAAAAAACCATAACTGCATTTGAAACTATTGTTTATAAAAACAATTCTACTTCTGTTTTGAATTATATCTGGTTTCACATTTGGCCTAATGCTTACAATTCAGATTCAACAGCGCTTTTTCAGCAATTGAAAAAAGATAAAGGGCGCTCAAAAAAAGATGTACGTCACGGGTTAGGTAATATTGATGGCCTTTCTTTTAAAATAAATAATGATGCAGCACTTACACAACCTCATTCAAATCCCGCTTATAAAGACATAATAAAGCTTGTACTTAATAACCCGTTGAAACCGGGTGATTCGATCACAATTACAACACCGTTTATAACAAAACTTCCGCCTTATTTTTCCCGAGCCGGTTTTGCTGATGGAGAGTTTATGGCGTGCCAATGGTATCCTAAGCCCGCTGTCTTTGATAAAAACGGATGGCATGAGATCCCTTATCTGGATATGGGAGAATTTTACAGTGAATTTGCTGATTATGATGTAAAACTTACACTTCCTTCAGCCTACATTGTAGGCGCTACAGGAACGTTACTTACTCCCTCAGAAATGTACGCCTATAAAACAACAGGCGCTAAAAACACCGTAAACCGCAGCGGGAAACCGGAATTGTATATCCCTGCTAATGCTGATGAAAAGAAAACTTTAAGCTGGAGCGCCCGACAGGTACCTGATTTTGCATGGTTTGCTGATAAAGATTTTGTTATTCAGTATGATACCGTAATGCTGCGGAGCGGAAAATATATTGATGCATTTTCTTATTATCACAATAGTAAAAATACTCCCTGGAAAAACAGTATCAACTATATAAAAGACGCCGTACATGCTTACAGCGATTGGGTTGGCGAATATGCCTGGCCTGTAGTACAGGCTGTGGAGGGCCCTCAAAATAATTCCAGTGGTGGTATGGAGTACCCCATGATTACGCTGATAACAAGCCCGGATGCAAAAGCAGAGACACTTGATGCTGTAATAACGCATGAGGTTGGACATAATTGGTTTATGGGAATGCTGGGCACCAATGAAAGAAAGCATGCCTGGATGGATGAAGGCATGAATACTTATTATCAGTTCAGGTATGAAGCTGAAAAATATCGCAGTAATTCAGTTTTGGGAAACTCAATCCCAGCAGAGGTAAAAAATACCGATGCCAATACTTTCCAAAGCATGGTGTATGATGTAATGTTGAAAGCTTTTCCATTTACCACCGAAATGGACGTAGCTGCCGATGAAAAGACAAAAGCAGA
>JBGTJG010000296.1:0-5739 GCA_041745235.1 Ferruginibacter sp.
CTTTTCATTCTGATTATACCCTATCCTTTATCAAGCGATTGAATGCTTTGGTAACCTGGCACCTTTTTGAATCAGGAACTCTTACATCCATCGCTCATACCACATTTGAAACATCAGCAAATGCCAGATCTTGGTATGTAATTGGGCGCGGCCTTTAAAAAAATCTTCCTTTAACTTTTTTACCTCTTCAAAATTCAGCAAACCATGCTCCTTTATCTTCTCTTCTCCCAAATAATCATTTACCATATCTTTTAATTCATCATTCAGCCATTTATCTATGGGGATGCTAAATCCCATTTTAGGCCTGTTCATCATTTCTTTTGGCAAATATTTATATACAACTTCTTTTAAAATGAACTTCTTTTCCCCGTTTCTGTATTTATATTCTGAAGGTAATTGAGCTGCCCATTCTACTATATGCTGATCTAAAAGAGGTTCCCTGCCTTCCAGGCTTACCGACATACCCGCCCGGTCTACTTTCTGAAGGATATCATCATTGAGATAAGTTTGATAATCCATCGCAAGAATAAAGGAAAGCGGGTCATAAAACTTTTCCAATAGTTCCTCAGAACTAAGCTTGGTAGGTAAGTGTTCGTTTTCTCCCGCTGCGATTTTCTGTACTTCAGCATCGGAAAATGTTTTTACAGCCCCGCGCATCATTTCTCCGGGAGTTTTGTCCGTGAGAAAACTTCTTAGTTTTTGATAGCGAAGATCAAAATTAAATTTATTTCCAAAATAGGGGATTTTGTCTGACGGAATCAAACCCATTGTTTTAGCCATTGCACCGCGCAGTGGCATTGGAATTTTATTGAGTTTTTTCCCGAGATCTAAAATTGAGTCATATCGGCTGTAACCTGCAAATGTTTCGTCCCCCGCATCGGCGGAGAGTGCTACGGTCACTTTTTTCCTGGCGAGCCTGCTTACTAAAATGGTGGGAATGGCGCTGCTGTCAGCAAAGGGTTCGTCATAATAATAAGGGAGATCAGGAATGATATCAATTGCTTCCTTAGCGGTACAATAATGCTCTGAGTGATCTGTACCCAGATACGCAGCGACTTCCCTTGCATGATTCGCTTCATTATGCCTGGGATCCTCCGAGCCTATGGTAAATGTTTTTATCTTTTCTGTTGATGATTTTTGCAAAAGAGCTGTTACACATGCACTATCGAAACCGCCGCTCAAAAAAACGCCTACCGGTACATCTGATACCATTCTGTATTGAAATGATTCCGTTAATATTCTGTCCGTCTCTTCGATAGCGTCCGGGAGGGATATTTTCAGCTTCGGTTTATTGTAAGCATCATATACACTCCAATACTGTTTTAGGGAAACGTTTTTAGTAGCCAAATTGAGGGAGAGGTGATGGCCGGCTTCTAACTTATAAGTGTTTTCAAAGATACTGTGCGGCGTGGGTACATAGCCGAACTGTAAAAAAGCAGACACTGCACTCTTAGAGATATTCTTTTTGAAAAGAGGATGTGCCATGATGGCTTTTAATTCAGACCCGAATATAAAAATATCATCTTCCCAATAATAATTAAAAGGTTTTACTCCCGCCCTGTCACGGACAGCAATTAATTCCTGTGTTCTTTCGTCGTATAAAACAATTGAAAACATTCCCCGCCATTGCAGAACAGCACTAAGGCCCCACTCTCTTATTGCATGCAAAATGACTTCAGTATCTGAATGGTTTTGAAAGATGTGACCCTTGGCTGTTAAGGTGTTTCTTATTTCCGCGTAGTTATATATTTCTCCGTTAAATATTATGTGCAGTCCATCATATACCATAGGCTGCGAAGCGGCATTGGTCAGATCAATGATAGATAGTCTTCTGTGCCCCAGACCCACCTGTGCAGCTTCAGGAGTTAAAAGTTCAATTCCCTGTCCATCGGGGCCACGATGTGAAAGGGTTTCAGTCATTTTTTTTAAAATGTCCCCGTTACTTCGATTTCCAAAATCTACAAAGCCCGCTATACCGCACATATCTTATTCTTTAAAAATTACATTAATTAATTGAAAGCTTCTTCATACTCAGTCAGGATCTTTTTGATGCTGTACAAATTGTGTGCTGTAGCTGCCACTTTCGGTCTGTCAATCTCTTTCTCCTCACATACCTGCTGAATCGTTCTTGCAAAGGTGTCAATATTATCTTCACTGACAATGAAGCCTCCGTAATTACTGAGAATTTCATTTGCGCCCCCCTTGATATTATATCCTATTGCCGGGCATCCCTCCCCCATAGCCTCTACCAGTACATTAGGAAATCCTTCATGGTTGGAGCATAACAGGAGGCAATCTGATGCTGCATAGAACGGATTCGGGTCAAAGCAATCTTTGCGAATTTCGACCCTGTGTTCCAGGCCCGCAGATTTGATCATTTCTTCTATGCTTTTCGACTCTGAGCCCTGTCCCAGCATCGTCAGATTATATGAGGGGGGGAGTTTTGCAAGCACTTCTATTAATAAATGAACTCGCTTTTCCCTGTTCATATTTCCTACATAAAGAATATTGTAAGTGCTTTGATTTTTTAAGGATGTTACAGGCAAGGTATCGGAAAAGTTACCCGGATTATTTATGATCTTTAGCTTTTTACGAGCCACACCAAAGTTATCCGCCAGATCATCAGCCATTGCTATAGATTGGCAAATGATGACGTCATAGTTATTCATGAAACGATACAAAAAAGAAATAATGCCGGGATAATTAAAATATTTGTTTTGAAAACCGGGTATGCTTGATTCTCTGCAAACCCATTTAAAACCGCGGGGAAATAAAAATTTGAAGAATGCCAGATATGCGTTCAAAAAGCCCATCCAACCGATAATTACATCAGGCTTTATTTTTTTGACGGTTTTCAGAATTGTCCGAATTGAAAAATAAACCTGAGGACGATTCAGATCAATGATCTGCACTTTGGCTTTATCAAACTTAGCCATATTTACACCTTTAGCTAAAAGGCACAGAATATAAATTTCATAAGAATCAGGATCTAATGAATTGATAACAACGGCAAGATTTTTTTCTGCTCCGCCACCCTCCAAAGTGGGTATCAGAAAGCAGAGCTTTCGCTTATTACTCATTTTTCCGGTTGACTGAATAATTTGTACCCTACGAAGTTGTCAGGCTTTTTTAAAAAGGTAACTGCTGCATCCGCCCTCATTTACAACATTCGCTTTTATAAATACAAGTCCTCTCTGCTCACAGAAAAGCGTAATTTCTTTTTGGTCCGCTACCTCATATGGCAGCCCGCCGAGCCAGTCGATGATATCGTGATAAACGTTCATCCCCCTTTCTACTTTTTCATTCCAGGTAAATGGATTTTTGCCTGCCAAAACCCGCTTTGCCATCAGCTTAGAGATCCATGTCCATTCCATCATCTTTTTTCCCATGGGCGAAGCTGAATTATATCGTTGTTTTAATTTTAGATCTGCCTGAAACTGAGGGCCTTTTTGATAAATAGCGATCCACAATAAACCGCCGGGCGCAACCGCCATGACGGCGTTATTTATAGCGTCCCACATATTGCCGGTATGGTGAAGAACGCCCCAGGAATAAACCATATCAAATTTTCCCAACGAGGACGTAAAATTACTATCCAGCGCAGATCCCTGCATAACCTTCCAATTCTGCGGACTACCGGCTTTTTCCAACATCCTTTTGGTAGCTTCTACACTGTTATTATCATAGTCAAAAGATAAAAGCTCTGCAGCACCCATGGTATGAAAAGCATAAGAATGTACACCCGATCCGGATCCGATATCGATAACCCGCTTGCCGGTAAAAGATTCAAGACCTGTCCATTCCCGGATGTCCTTTGCAGCCTTTACAAGCACCTCGTCATCTAAAGTTTCTAAGAAATTTTTCCAATTTTGCCCGAAAGCGAATCGAGTTCCTTTATTTATTTCTTCCTGATATTGATTGTCCATATCTTGTTTTAATGGTCATTAATGTTCGCCAAAAAGTATAAATTCAATTAATCTATATTCATCAAATATTGGCCATAGCCGCTCTTTATAAACTTTTCGGCAATATTTCTTAACTGCTGTTTAGTTATCCATCCCATGCGGTAGGCAATCTCTTCCGGACAGCCAATCTTAAGGCCCTGTCTTTTTTCAATTACCCGCACATATTCAGTAGCATCGCTCAGGCTGTCAAATGTTCCCGTATCAAGCCAGGCAAAACCACGATCTAAAACCGCAACTTTTAATTTTTTATTTTGCAGGTAGATATCATTTACCGTAGTAATTTCAAATTCACCCCGGTGGCTCGGCTTTATATTATGTGCAATTTCTACCACTTCATTATTATAAAAATACAGGCCCGGTACCGCGTAATTACTTTTAGGCACATCCGGTTTTTCTTCAATGCTCACGGCATTTAAGTCATCATCAAATTCTACCACACCGTATCTTTCAGGATCACTTACCGGGTAAGCAAAAATTATAGCGCCATCCGGGTTGATGCTTGTCCTTAATATATTACCAAAGCCACTGCCGTAAAAAATATTATCTCCGAGAATAAGGGCCACACTGTCTGTACCTATAAAATCTTTACCGATCACAAATGCCTGCGCCAGGCCATTGGGCACTTCCTGGTTTGCATATTTAATATCGCAACCCCATTGGCTGCCGGTGCCCAGCAGTCTTTTAAACTGTTCCTGATCTTCCGGGGTGGTAATAATAAGTATGTCTTTTATACCGGCAAGCATGAGTGTACTCAACGGATAATAGATCATGGGCTTATCATAAATGGGCATCAGCTGCTTGCTTATTCCCATAGTTATAGGATATAATCTTGTACCTGATCCACCTGCCAGAATAATCCCTTTCATATTTCTTTATTAGCGTTCTGCGTATTGTTCTTTGTAATAATTCTGATAGTTGCCGCTTGTAACATCTTCAAGCCATTTTGTATTTTGAAGATACCAATCTATTGTCCGGGATATGCCTTCTTCAAATTGGAGCGAAGGTTCCCACTCTAATTCTGCTTTTATTTTCGAAGCATCTATTGCATAACGAAGGTCATGCCCCGCCCTGTCCGTTACATAAGTTATCAGCTGTTCGGAAGTTCCTTTCTCTCTCCCCAGCTTTTCATCCATTTGCCTGCAAAGCTCTTTTACCAGTGCAATGTTTGTCCATTCATTGTGGCCTCCTATGTTGTATGTCTCTCCTATACGCCCTTCATGAAAAATAACATCTATAGCTCTTGCATGATCTTCTACATAAAGCCAATCCCGTACATTCTCTCCCTTGCCGTAAACAGGGAGCGGTTTGCTGTTTATAATATTATGAATACAAAGCGGAATGAGTTTTTCAGGAAAATGAAAAGGACCGTAATTATTACTGCAATTGCTGATCTTTACCGGCAATTTATAGGTGTGATAAAAAGCACGTACCATATGATCAGATGATGCCTTGGATGCTGAATAGGGACTGCGGGGATCATACGGTGTTTCTTCCGTAAAAAAACCGCTCTCCCCTAAAGAACCGTACACCTCATCTGTAGAGATGTGGTAGAACAATTTTCCTGTAGTGTTTCCTTTCCAATTTTCTTTTGCCGCCTGCAGTAAGATTGCGGTACCCACAACATTAGTATGTACAAATGCAAGGGGGTCGGTTATAGACCTGTCCACATGGCTTTCTGCGGCGCAATGGAGTACTGCTGTAAATTTATGTTTTGAAAACAAGGAACGTACAAGCGCTGCATCAGTTATATCGCCTTTTATAAATTCATAATTAT
>JBGTJG010000297.1:0-14795 GCA_041745235.1 Ferruginibacter sp.
TTAAAAGTCGAACCCGGAGAATATGTAGCGCTTACTGTCCTGTTAAGCAATGGAAGGGCAGGGTTCAGAAAAAGCTCAGAGAAATGTTTTCTTCTCTCACTGCCGCTCAGATATTTTGGTTGGTAAGTAGGTGCACTTACCATTGCAAGTATTCCGCCTGTTTTAGGATCTATTGCTACAATGGAACCCAGCTTGTTTTCCATTAACTTTTCTCCCAGAGCCTGCAATTCAATATCTATAGACGTATATAAATTTTGCCCGGCTATAGGTACGGTATCGTATTTTCCTTTCTCCAGTTTTTCAGTCAGGCGGTTCTTGTTATCTCTTTTCCAGTACTCAATCCCTCTTTCTCCCATCAGCACTTTTTCATAACTGCGTTCTATGCCGGTCATACCTGCATAATCGCCGGATGTGTACCCTTCAGAAAGATGTCTTTTCAGAAAATTTGTATCTACTTCAGCAGTATAGCCAAGCACATTTGCCGCAGCATCATAAGGGAAACTCCTTACGGAACGTTCCTGAAGATAAAACGCAGGCGCAAAACGGTACATGCTTTCATTGAGCATCGCCATTTTGTCTTCACTCAATAAAGGTTCGAACACCGACGCACGGGCACGACCGTTCTTTATAATAAGCTCTACAATTTTTTTGTTGAACTGGGCTGTATCTATACCCAGGATCCTGCAAATAGAAAAGGTATCTGTTCCCCTCAGCTTGTTTGGCGTTACCATAAGGTCATAGATGGTAGTATTCTGAAGGATCGCATTTTTGTGCCTGTCGTAAACGATCCCCCTGTCCGGGTATATTACTTTTCTGAAAGTACCCTGAGCATCTGCCTGAAGGCGGAGTTCCGAAGAAAAAAGCTGCAAATTTATGAGCTGCGCAAAAATTACAAGAAACATTCCTGTGAAAACAGTAACGATCACATTTTTTCTTGATTGATTAAAGGCAGGCATTAGGTACCGGTTAATTTAATAATGGATAATTTAATAACAAACACCAACACACCGTCTCGGTTACCTACACTGTGTTGGTCCTGAACTTTTGTTTCCTTACAAATATCAATTCCGTTATGATGATAAGTAACATGCTGATAGCCGTAGAAAGAATAGTTTTTACAATAAAATACCACACATTACCGAACTGCCATGCTTCCAAAAGAAAAAGCCATGCATTGTGCAACAGGCAAAGTACGCCGGTAAATATTACGTATGGCCAAAAGCCGCCCATGCTTTTAAATGAAGGTTCTTCAAAATTCGTGTCTGCACCTTCCTGAGGGATAAAAATATTTACAAGAAAAGGCCTAACGTAGGCAATGAGCACACATGCAGCAGCATGAAATCCGGGATTATGACGGAAACTGTCGAAAATAAACCCGTAAGCAAATGCGATAAGCATCAGCCAGGTGCGGTTGATGCGAAACGGAAGCCACAATACAAAGAGAAAATACAGGTAAGGCGTAACCATTTGGTGAAGGTGTATGCGATCAAGAACATAAACCTGCACGAAGATGAACAGTATAGCCCGAAGAATATTTTTTACAAGTATGCTCATTTAGTTTACAGATGCTTTTGCTTTTTCCGTTAGTTTTTTCACCGGTTCTGTATCAGCACTCTTAATCGCATACACATACTCAATATTGTAAAAATCTGCAGTTGATCTGAGGGTAATTTTAAAATTATTATTGCTGCTTTCGGGTTTTACGCTGAGCACCCTGCCTATCATTATTCCTTTGGGGAAGATAGCACTGAAGCCACTTGTAATAATTGAATCCCCTTTATTTAATTTAGCACTTTTAGGAATGTTGCTCAATGAGAGAATATTAGGTTGTTCTCCGTTCCAGCTGATCGTTCCGGTCTCACCTGTTTTAAATAATTTTCCGCTGATGTGGCTGTCTTTGTGCAGCAGGCTCATAACAGTTGCATAATCTCCGTCTACTTCCGTAATAACTCCAATGGCGTTATTATTTATACCGACAATGCCCATACCTTTTGTAAATTTTTTCACATTGTTCCCTGTAATCACCATGTAATTGCTTTGAGAAGAAACTGAATTGGCGATTACTTTAGCACTCAGATAATTGAATTTCCGGTAACTGATCAGAGAATCTATACGGATGCTGTCTACAACCAATTTATCTGCAGAATCGGGTATATTAAAATTGCTTCTTAGTTTATTATACAGTTCTTCATTTGCTTTTACGAGTGAGTCATTTGTTTTCTTAAGTTGAAAATAATAAGTCGCCTTATTGTAGCGCTTGTTCAGGCTGCCTGTGATCCTGTTGGCTGTATCACCAAATGCAGCTTCATGATATTTACTGTAGCTAATGATCAGAAAAATACATATTCCCTGCAATAGCAGAAAGAAGATCAGGTTAAAATAACGCCTTATAAAGAGAAAGATATTACGCACCGGGATGGAATAAATTCGAATTTAAAGTCAAAAGCACATTGCAGAAGCACCGGCTTACCTCATTACAAAAGGGTACCTGTCATAATTCTTCAATGCAATTCCTGTTCCCCGTACCACACTTTTAAGCGGGTCATCTGCTACATGGACCGGTAATTTAATTTTTGCAGCAATACGTTTATCAAGGCCGCGAAGTAATGCACCGCCTCCTGTAAGATAGAGGCCACGACGATAAATGTCTGAAGCAAGTTCGGGTGGAGTGGTTTCTAATGCTTTTAGAATAGCTTCTTCTATTTTAAATACACTTTTATCAAGTGCTTCTGCTACTTCCTGATAACTGACCATTACCTGCTTGGGAATACCCGTCACAAGATCCCGCCCGTTTACCGGTATGTCTTCCGGCGGATTGTCCAAATCTTTCATAGCGGCACCTACCTGAATTTTAATTTGCTCAGCGGTACGCTCTCCTATAAGTAAACTATGGTAACGACGAAGCGCTTCCATTATATCTGCAGTAAATTCATCTCCTGCCACACGGATACTTTGGTCACAAACTATTCCGGCTAATGCGATAACGGTTATACCTGTTGTACCACCACCGATGTCAATGATCATATTACCGACCGGCTCTTCCACATCTATACCTATACCCAGCGCGGCAGCCATAGGTTCGTGAATAAGGTATACCTCTTTAGCACCGGCCTGTTCTGCACTGTCACGCACCGCACGTTTTTCTACCTCTGTAATGCTGCTGGGAATACATATCATCATTCTCCAGCTTGGTGCAAACAGCGGTTTTTTAGGGTAGATCATTTTGATCATTTCCCTGATCATTAGTTCTGCTGCATTAAAATCTGCAATTACACCATCGCGAAGAGGCCGAACCGTGCGAATGCTTTCGTGCGTTTTTTCATGCATCATCAATGCCTTCTTTCCTACAGCCAGTAAAATTTTAGGATTGTTCCTATCCAAAGCTACGATAGAAGGCTCATTTACCACTACTTCATCGTTATGAATTATAAGGGTATTCGCTGTACCCAGATCTATCGCAATCTCCTGCGTAAAAAAATTAAAAATACCCATCTTTAATAGCGGTGTAGTAGTGTTGAAAGGATTGATGCAAAGTTGAAGGAAATTATTCAATCAGCAACGTGTAAAATTACTTTTGAAAAAATATTTATAAACTTTAAAAATTTCTGTAATCCTTTATCAGCATTGTCTTTGCTAAGATGTTTAGTTTTATAGCATACGAGGTATCCCTGCATGAGTTCTAACTATAATCAGTGAAATTCATACCCGATGTCTTTTCTGAATTTCATCCGTCGGAATGAAATCTTATTCAGCGTCTCAGCAGATTTTTTGGCAGCCTCAGGAATGCTATCACCAAAAGAAACAGCAACTAAAACACGCCCTCCGTTTGTTAGTACTTCGTTGTTTTTTTTGATGGTCCCGGAATGAAAGAGAAGTCTTTCGTCCTCACCCGGTATTTCCAAGCCGCTTATGATTTCACCTTTGATAAAATCACCCGGATAACCGCCACTTACTGCCACTATTCCCACTGCAAATCTTTCATCAATATCCAAGTTTATCCTGTCGAGACTTCCTGAAGCGGTAGCATCAAGCAATTGAACAAAATCATTCTTTATTCTTGGGATTACCACTTCCGTTTCGGGATCCCCCATCCTGCAATTGTATTCTATAACATAAGGCTCTTCTTCATTTATCATTAATCCTATAAAAAGAAAACCTCTGTAATCATAACCATCTTTCTGCAAACCCATAACGGAAGGTTGTATGATTTTCTTAATGATCTTTTCTTTCAGCTTTTCTGACATAATAGGTACGGGACTGATAGCACCCATGCCTCCGGTGTTAAGGCCGGTATCTCCTTCACCGATTCTTTTATAATCCTTTGCTTCGGGCAACAGAATATAGTTCTTCCCGTCAGTTAAGACAAACACACTCATTTCTATGCCATGTAAAAATTCTTCTATTACTACTTTGGTGCCCGCTGTACCGAATTTTGATTGACGGATCATCAGTTCAAATTCCTCCAGGGCATGCTCTGTATTGGTACAAATAAGTACACCTTTGCCTGCTGCAAGGCCATCTGCTTTAAGTACGATCGGCAAAGTATGCTGCTTTATATAAGCAAGGCCGTCTTCAAAATTTGCTTCGGTAAATTCACGATAGCCTGCAGTCGGTACACGATGCCTCATCATGAAATCCTTTGCAAATGCTTTACTGCCTTCCAATTGAGCGGCATCCTTACCCGGGCCAATGATTTTAATGTGACTTGTAGCGGGGTTGCTTCTAAAAAAGTCGGTAATGCCTTTTACCAGCGGCTCTTCGGGCCCAACAAGAATAAGATCTGTTTTGTTTTCAATAGCCGCTGCAGCCAGTTGCACAAAATCGCTCACGGCAATATCCAGGTTTGTACCATATTGAGCAGTGCCCGCATTTCCGGGAGCTATAAAAAGTTCTTTACAGAGAGGGCTTAGTTTTAATTGCCGGGCAAAAGCATGTTCCCGCCCGCCGCTGCCAATGATCAATATGTTCATAAGAATTTTTTAAATTCGGAACGAAAATAAATCCTTTCAACTCAAAAAACTTATTCTGAACAATCCCTGCTTCTCTCAGGAGTTATGGCAATGAACAGAAATTATGCGTATTACAGGGAATTTGCTTATTTTGGGTATTCATTTATCAAAACCTTACCAACCAAAAAACTTATTATGCTTGAACAATCAGTACAAAAAGGCCATCCTAAAGGCCTGTATGTTTTATTCGCTACAGAATTTTGGGAGCGCTTCAGTTATTACGGAATGAGAGCAATTTTTGTTCTTTTCATGACTGATAAACTTTTATTTGATAAGGCATATGCTTCCAATATCTATGGGAGCTATACAGGTCTCGTATATCTCACACCCCTGTTAGGCGGGTATATGGCAGACAGATATTGGGGAAACAGGAAATCAATTTTTGTTGGGGGTGTATTAATGGCACTTGGGCAGTTTCTTTTATTCTTTTGCGCATCTATGCCGGCAGGCTCAGGCTTTGCAACTACTTTGCTGTGGGGAGGCCTTGCTTTTCTGATCTTCGGTAACGGATTTTTCAAGCCTAATATTTCGACCATGGTAGGTCAGCTTTATCCCGAAGGAGATAACAGTAAAAAAGATGCTGCTTATACCATTTTTTATATGGGAATTAATGCAGGTGCATTTCTGGCGCCGCTTGTATGTGGTTATCTCGGCGAAAAGGTTGATTTTAAATGGGGCTTCTTTGCTGCAGGAGTAGGTATGATCCTGAGTTTGATAATCTTTTACTACACCAAAGATAAATACGTTGTTTCTGCAACAGGAGAGCAATTAGGCACACATGCGAACAAGCTAAAAGATACAGCGGTGTCGGAAACCGGAAAATCCGGCTTCAGTTCTACGCAAATAATTGTCTTGGTTGCATCTATTGTTTCTGCGATTTGTATTTTGTATTTTTTACTTGATGTTGATATCTGGGGTTCTGCGATTTATGGTATGACTTTGTGTCTGCCCTTTGCAATTCTTACGGATCGCTCTTTAACCAAAGTAGAGAAATCCCGTTTGTCAGTGATCATAATAATTATGCTTTTCGTGATATTCTTCTGGATGTGTTTTGAACAGGCAGGTGCATCACTTACCTTTTTTGCAAATGAACAAACTGATCGTCATATTTTCGGATGGGAAATGCCGGCCAGTTATTTCCAGAGTTTTAATCCAATATTCATTGTAATGCTTGCGCCGATATTCGCGGTTCTGTGGGGACGCATGGGTGCAAAGGGAATTGAGCCATCCGCTCCTATGAAACAGGCTATGGGACTGGGTTTGCTTGCACTCGGTTTTTTATTCATCTCCTTCGGTATCACCAATGATCCTTTGGTTAAAGTGAGTATCCTTTGGCTTACCGGTTTATACTTTCTTCATACAGTCGGCGAATTATTCCTTAGCCCTATCGGCTTATCAATGGTCAATAAACTGACACCGGGAAGATTTACATCTTTGATGATGGGAATCTGGTTTATGGCGATTGCTACAGGAAATAAGCTTGCAGGAACCATGAGCTCACTCTATCCCGATCCAACATCTACGGCGCCACCACCCGTGTTTCTTGGAATAACTATAGATAACCTGCACACCTATTTTATGATCTTTGTGGGCTTTGCAGGAGCAGCCGCAATAATTCTTTTCCTTTTATCTTTTAAGCTGCGCAAAATGATGCACGGTATTAAATAAACAGCGATCGAATTTTTTAAAGGCGGCCTTAGGGTCGCCTTTTTTATTTATCTTGAATCTGTAAAAACTGCAAAATGATTGAAACCGTAAAACAAGGCAAACACCCAAAAGCACTACCTTACCTGTTCTTTTCTGAGATGTGGGAAAGGTTTGGTTACTATTTGATGATAGGAATATTTCTGCTTTATCTTAAAAATGTAGAGCAGGGATTTGCTATGACGAATAAAGAAGCATCTGATCTCTACGGCACATTCATCGCCCTTGTATTTCTTACACCTTTCATTGGTGGTTTATTGGCAGACCGGTATTTCGGTTACAGAAGATCGATAATTGCAGGTGGACTTATGATGGGTCTTGGTTATTGCCTTATGGCCGTGCATAGTCTGCCCATGCTGTATCTGTCAATGGCATTGGTAATAGTGGGTAACGGTTTTTTTAAGCCCAATATTTCTACTTTGCTCGGCAATCTTTATTCTACGCCGCAATATGAGCAACGCAAAGATGAAGGTTACAACATCTTTTACATGGGGATCAATATCGGTGCTTTCGTTTGTAATTTTTTCAGTGCGGCAATTATCATTATCTGGGGATGGAAATATGCGTTCGTTGCAGCGGGAATAGGAATGTTTCTGGGCGTGGTTATTTTCATGATGGGCACAAAGCATTACAGATCGGCAGATATCAGGAAACCGATGACGAAAGAAGACATGCCATTCTCCCGCATTCTTATCACGATATTGCTTCCATCAGTTGTAGCAGGTATCATCGGGTGGATGATACCGGGAAATATTTTTCAGTCTGACAGCAATGATGCTTTCATCTTTGCCTGTATCCCGGTTTTGTTCTTCTACGGATCACTCTATTTCCGAGCAGAAAAATCTGAGAAGCGGCCCATTGCTGCACTGTTGGCCATCTTTGCGGCTGTGATCATGTTCTGGGCAGTGTTTAAGCAGAACGGTACCGCACTTACAATTTGGGCAGATACATATACTGACCGTGAAGTTTCGGGTACAGTAGGGAATGTTTTTAAAGGAGTTTATTTAGCTGATGATGTTGCATATAAAAAAGACACGGTTGAATTATACGATGCACAATTCCGCCTGCAAAAGCAAGACGGCAAAGTTTTAAAAGAATATGATTATCCGCCTTATTATAAAAATGTATCTCAGGATCAACTTCCTAAGGATGAAGCAGGGGCAACATTATGGTCCACACCATTGAGCCAGTCCATAAACCCCGGCTGGGTCATTTTACTGACGCCCCTGATCGTAGCACTCTTTGGCTTTCTGCGAAAGCGTAACAGGGAACCATCCACCCCTACAAAAATTGCTCTCGGTCTTTTAATTTCTGCGTTATCGGTTTTGATAATGGTATGGGCAGTAAATGCATCGGATAACGGGACAGAAAAAGCAAGTGTGTGGTGGCTTATCGGTACCTACGGTATCATTACGATCGGTGAATTATTGCTTAGCCCAATGGGTTTATCATTAGTGTCTAAATTAAGTCCTGTACGTATAACAGCATTGATGATGGGAGGTTGGTTCCTGGCTACATCCATAGGTAACAAATTATCAGGTGTACTTGCCACCATGTGGGATGGCTATGAAGACAAAGCAAATTTCTTTTGGGTAAATTTTGTTTTGCTGATGATAGCAACCATCATCATGTTTGCTATGTTGCGTTGGCTGAACAGGATCATGAAAGAGAAAGGAGTAAAATAAAATTCATTAAAAAAGGGCTGTGTAACGCAGCCCTTTTTTAATAGATCAGATGAAATTGAAATGCTTTTGCTGCTTACCGAGGATCGTGTTATCATTTGCACCCAGCCATTTATTAAGTACCGTTGCATAAACGTCTTTAAAATCAACCTTGTGTTTCAGGTCACCATCATTCAAGTCTGAGAGATCCGGCAAATCATTCAGTAAACCTTTCTGCTTAAGTCCCCCGCTTATGAAGAACATGTTATTAGCAGTGCCATGGTCTGTTCCGTTACTGGCATTCTGTGCTACTCTGCGGCCAAATTCAGAGAAGGTCATCATCAGTACATCCTGAAAACGATTGTTCTTTTTAAGATCAGTTGTAAAAGCTTTTACGGCATCATTCAGTTCTGTAAATAATCTTTTCTGCTGTTGTTCCTGTGCGACATGAGTATCAAAACTTCCGAGTGAAACATAGTATACTTTAGTATTTATATCAGAAAGTATAAGGGTAGAGATCGTTTTAAGGTTTCTGCCGAGCTCTGTTGCGGGATAGGTTTGTGAAGATGGGTTTAACTTGCTTTGCTGAAAAATATAATCAGCGCTGCTCAGCGTATTGCTCATTGTTTTGTAGAGATAATCTACCGTTTCTTCGTTACTGTGATGCCCGGCATTAATGTCTCTGTAAAATTTTTCGTTTGCGGTATTGTATAACCTGCGCGGATCTTTAAAAGCAAGCCCGCGGCCTGCATTGCCTTTTAATGCGAGGCTCAGCGTATCATCTATTTCCAAAGCCTGTGTTGGTTTATCACAACCTTTGCACTGCGCATCAAGGTAGCGGCCGAGCCAACCTGTATTCACATATTCATTGCTCTCACTTGCGCTGTGCCATATATCCATGCTGCGAAAATGAGAACGATCGGGATTCGGATAACCTACACTGTTCATTATAGCTAAGCTGCCATCATCATATAATCCTTTAAAGGCTTCGAGAGCGGGATTTAAACCTGCTTCAGATGTAAGACCCAAAGCTTTGTCTTTAGTGATGCCGATTACTTTTCGTTCCCTGTAATAAATATCACTGGTAACAGGAATTACAGTATTAAGGCCATCATTGCCACCGCTGAACTGGATAACAACGACCACCTTATTTCCGGGAGGAACCATAGCGGGCTTTTCAAAAGCCTTCAAAAATTTAGGCATCATTAAAGATGCTGTAGCCAATGAACCTATTTGTAAAAACTCTTTGCGTTTGATAACCATTGCCCGGTATTTAATATTGTGTATGTATTATTTAATATTGTAAGACAAATTGTAAATTGATATTCTTGCCTTTTATCTTATATCTCAAATCAGATAATCTGCTTCAGCACAATTGATATTCCGGTGTGCTCATTACATTGATCACTGCACTTTTTATAAAACTTTCCCTGCTTTCATTATTCAAGTATGTGGCGAGCAATGCTCCGTCAATTCTGCCGGCTGTTTGCAATAAGGAATCAGTGATAGCCTGCGAAAGCTGCGGCCTGGGCGTTTTTTCGAAAATTTTATTCACAATAGCCCATTCAATCTCTGCACCCGCACCTGCGGCAGAGAAAGCAGTTTTCTTTCCAAGCTTTATTCTTTTTTCTTCACTCATGCCCATATTAAGATCATCATCTGTTTTAGGGCGAATGTCTATTGTATCTTTTGCGCTGATAACCTGCGGTATTTGCAGGCGTACCATAAGCGTGCTGCTGTCTATCCAACTCCTTCCGCCCGGCCATCCGGCTACATTCGGCGGATAAAACAGAACCTGTCCCAATACTTTCTGAAAAAGCAATTGGGCATCATCATTATCAAGGGTGAGGGGTAGGTATCTCCTGAGGCCAACCATTAGTTCTACCGGTGATTTTATTTTCGTTCCTATATTTTTTGGGTCATAAAACCAATCCGATGTGAAAATATCATCCAGTAATTTCTGAATATCATAATTGTTTTTAAAAAACCGGTTGCTCAGCCATGTCACTTTAGCTTCATCAGTTTTTTCATTCACGAAATAGCGGTAAACCTTCTTTGTAATATAATTTGCCGTTTGAGGATTTTTTAGGAGGATGGTGATGATACTGTCGCCGTCAAAATTACCTGCCTGACCAAGAAAATTTTTTTCGCCGCTATCATGAATATTTTTGCGGAAAGTATATGATCCTGATCTGTCAAATCCCCATCCTGTAAAAGCTCTTGCACCTTCTTTCACATCATTTTCTGTATAATTTCCGCGTCCCAGGGTGAAGAGTTCCATTACTTCCCGCGCAAAATTTTCGTTTGGGTGGCCTTTCCTGTTTTGCTGGTTATTTAAAAATTGCAGCATAGCCGGAGACTTGCTTACTGCACGCAGCATATCACCAAAATTGCCCAATGCATTTTTCCGAATAGTATTAACCAGTTCCTGCGAAAAAAAAGCATTGCGGGACCTGCAGGCAAAATGGCCATGCCAGAAAAAACTCATCTTCTCCCTGAGTTGGGCCTTACTGTTTATCATAAGGTTGAGCCATGAAATATTCATATCCTTAAGGTCTTCTTTGTACTGACGAGCCAGCATTCGCCTTTTTTCCGGATCCATAGTAAGCGGATTCACAGGCGTGCCGCCTGCATTCATATAAGAATTGTCTGCAAAGGGGTTAGAAGCAATAGCTATTCCCGCGGGCGCATCAGAAGAAGTTTGTACGAGTTTATTCCACATTTGCTTGGGTGCAATGTTATCCAAGTCGGCTATATTTTCTGCCATAGGACCGAAACCTGCACGCCAGAGTAGATGTTGATTTTTTAAACGATTGGATAAAGGCATGATGAAGTGTTTAAAGCGTAATTGTTTTGACTATAAAGAGTTTGATTTGTTTAATTCCCGATCGGGATATTTTCAAAATAAAAAAAGCTGCCCTGAAAGGCAGCTGAATAGAGATTGTCCAATTATGAATCAACTGCCGCTTTTGGCATAAAAATTTACATATGCAGTTACATTGGCTGCTTCTGTTTCATTCAATCTCGCTTTAGGTACCATTCTTTCCATTATTGGGACCCATTCCTGTACTGTCCAATTTTCTACGGGTTTTGGACCATGACAGCGGGCGCATTTGGTAGTGTAGATAGTTTTTCCTTCGGCAACCTGCGGGGTTTCCATTTTTTTTATCGCAGCTACAGAAACACCTTCAGGCGGTTTCACCTCATTTGGCGCTGCGGGCGGAGCAGATATTTTCTGCGCACATCCAAACAAACCTGCCACAATGATCAGCATAGTAATAAATGATCTCATTAATTTTTGAATTTAGATTCTGTAAAATAATGTTTTTTCTAAAAGTCCTGAACTCTTTGGGAATAAATTATCCATCAGTCACACAAGGATTTATTTAAGCTAAAGTGATCTTGGCAGCGCCAAAATAACTGTGCAGCACTTTCGGCAAGTGAATGCCATCATCTTTCTGATTGTTTTCCAGCAATGCGGCTACTATCCTTGGCAGTGCCAGAGAAGAACCGTTCAGGGAATGCAACAGTTGTGTCTTGCCGTCCTCATCTTTATAGCGGATCTTCATGCGATTCGTCTGAAAGGTTTCAAAATTACTCACAGAACTTACTTCCAGCCATTTCTTTTGCGCCGCGGAAAAAACTTCAAAATCGTAAGTGAGTGCTGAAGTAAAGCCCATATCACCGCCGCATAATTTTAAAATGCGGTACGGCAATTCAAGGAATTGCAATAACCGCTCTACATGATTCAACATCTCCTCCAGCACCTCATAACTCTTTTGCGGATGTACAATCTGAATGATTTCCACTTTGTCAAACTGGTGCACACGATTAAGGCCTCGCACATCGCTGCCAAAACTTCCTGCTTCCCGTCGGAAGCAAGGTGTATATGCCGTCATCTTGAGTGGCAGATCGGTTTCTTTAATTATTTCATTGCTGTAAATATTTGTTATGGGAACTTCTGCTGTAGGGATCAGGTATAATTCATCTGCAGTTATGTGATACATCTGCCCTTCTTTATCCGGTAACTGCCCTGTACCGTATGCTGTTTCAGCATTTACCATAAGCGGTGGCATATATTCTGTATATCCTGCTTCTGTATTATAGTCTATAAAATATTGGATAAGAGACCGCTGCAGTTTGGCACCTTTGCCTTTATAAACAGGGAAGCCGCTGCCCGTAAGCTTGGCGCCTGTTTCAAAACTTATAAGGTCATAATCTCTGATCAGATCCCAATGCGGTTTTGCATTGTCAGATAATACAGGTATCGTGCCGCCTGTAAGTATGGTTACATTATCTTCCGCCGTTTTACCTACAGGGACATCTGCGTGAGGAAGATTGGGCAACAGTAATATTTTTTTGTGGAAATTTTCTTCTGCCTCCGCCAAATGCCCTTTTTGTTTATTAAGGTCATCTTTCCACGCAGTTACTTCATTTTTTTTTGAGGTTGCTCCGGCGGTGTCCCCCTTTGCCATGAGCATACCTATTTCTTTTGATGCCGAATTTGCTGAAGCTTGGAGGGTTTCTGCCGCAGCTTTCTGTTTGCGAATATCTTCATCAAGAGTTATCAGTTCATCTACAAGGGTGATATTATTAAAATTCCTTTGTCTGAGCCTTTCCTTTACTGCCTCTGCGTTTCCGCGGATATAATTTATCTGTAACATTTAAAACTTTTTGATCTTCATTTATAATTATCAAACAGATCATACGGCAAAAGAGATATTCAAACATCTGTTATCATGTCGCTGATCAGGCGGCGCAAAGATAAACGGGAAAACTCTATTCGCTACATTTGCATCATGCAACATGCGGAAGAGGATTTGCAGGTAAGGTGGCTGAAACTGCGCATTAAACTGAAAGAGCAATTTGGGATTAAACCCGACATGAACGGTGTTTTATTGCTTATCGGTGTTCAGGAGCTCGGTCAGGGGCCTCAGGCTTTCAGTAAAGAACAGAAGCAGGATCTGATGCATATTGCCATCTGCACCATACTTACACCAAGCGGGTTCTATTCTAATGACGGCCTTGATGAGGAAGGGTGGCCGCATTTTACCCAGATGAAACCTTTACCGGAACTTTATCTTATTGATCAGGAGAACTTTCTGAAGGATCATGTATTATTGTATTTTCAACAACAGGAATTTATTTAAAAAACTTATCAATGATCAGAATATTTACATTATTGTTTTGCTGTGCTGCTCTTTTCAACGTGAACGAAGCTGCCGCTCAAACCGTAAAAAAGAAAGTATACAAAAAGACGGCTTCAAAGACAGTTAAAGCTAAAAAACCTGTTGCTAAAGTGCAACCCCCTAAGGTCCTGCCGACAATTGATAAATCTGTCAAAATAAAGATCACAACTGATTCCGGAAGCATGATCGTAAAGCTTTATGATTCTACTCCTTTGCATAGGGATAATTTTATAAAACTGGTTAATGAGAAATTTTATGACAGCCTGATGTTTCATCGGGTTATAAAAGACTTTATGGTACAGGGCGGCGATCCTAACAGTAAGAATGCTCCTGCAGGTACTATGCTCGGTAATGGCGGGGATTACATGGCCCGTATCCCCGCAGAGTTTCGTACTACTTTATTTCACAAAAGGGGAGTACTCGCAGCCGCAAGGGACAACAACCCGGAGAAAGCCAGCAGTGCATGCCAGTTTTACATAGTTCAGGGAAAGAAATATACCGATGAGGAACTTACAATGATGGAACCGCGAATGAACAGAAAATTTACCGCCGCAGAGCGCCTTGCATACAGGACAGCAGGAGGTACACCATTTCTGGATCAGAACTACACAGTTTACGGAGAAGTAATTTCAGGGATGAATGTTATTGATAAAATAGCAAGTACGGAGAAGGATCAGGGTGACAGGCCCCGCACAGATATTCGTATGAAGATGGAAGTTGTTAAATAATTATTGCAGAGGGGAAAATATTTTTCTGCTAAATTGCAATTGAATTTTAAAAAACTTAATTACCGCATATGAACTTTCCTCAGGACCTAAAATACACCAAAGACCATGAATGGATAAGAATGGACGGTGATACCGCAACAATCGGCATTACAGAATTTGCTCAGAGAGAACTCGGAGATATTGTTTATGTAGATATAAACAGCAAAGGAAAGGCCATGAGTGCTGAAGAGGTTTTCGGTACTGTAGAGGCGGTAAAGACAGTAAGTGATCTCTACCTGCCCGCTGCGGGCACCATTACGGAGGTAAATCCTGCCCTGGAAGCCAATCCTGAACTGGTTAATTCTGATCCTTACGGCGAAGGCTGGATGGTTAAAATGACAATAGATAACCCGGCAGATATTGAAAAGATGATGGGTGCGGAAGAATATGAAAAAACCGTAGCATAATTTTCCATAATGATACCTTTTAAAAAATTTATACCGGGCATTGCCTGGTTTTTTTTAT
>JBGTJG010000298.1:0-2357 GCA_041745235.1 Ferruginibacter sp.
CAGCACTTTTAAGTCAAACCGGGATTCGCTGCTGAGCAAAAGATCAATTGACTCAGTCAATAAAAACCAACCTCGCATAAAACCTTTAGATATTTTCCTTAAAGGTATTGACAGGAAATATTTAACCAAAAAAACAAGGTATACCTGGGGAATAGAACCGCTGCTTCCGAACGCTGAGTATAATTTTGCCGAAGGCGGAGTGATTAATCTGAAAGGGTATTTAGGAAATTCCGGAAGAGGAAGGAGCAGAAGCAGTGTGAGGTTTGAACCTGTGATCCGTTATGGGATTAACAATAAGCATATAAATCCTTATGGAACGCTTGTATTCAGTACACGATCTGAAGACAGTTCACGAAGATTAAAAAGGTATTCTCTATTATTCAGCGGAGGTAAACGAGTGAGCAATTTTAACCCTGATGATAACGGTTCTTTGCTTGGGAGCAGTATTGGTAACCTGCTTTACGGCAATAATTTTTTGAAAACTTATGAAAATTATTATGGCAGCGCCGAATATCGGAAGCGGTATGAAAGCGGTCTTCGCTTAAGTATCGCTGCCTTATTCGAAGACCGTATTCCATTAAATAATACGACAACATTTACGCTTATCAGGAAAGACAGTGTCAACATCACTCCAAATTACCCTTATGAAAAGTTGACCTCGCAGTTTAATCCGCATCAGGCGTTTATTGTAAATTTGTCTGTAAGTTTTCAGCCGGGACAGCGATATATCCAGTTTCCAAACTATAAAATATCAATCGGTTCACGATACCCTACTATGACGGTGGATTACACGAAAGGAATTAAAAACCTGGCGGGAAGTGACGCGAATTTTGACAAATGGCGATTCACTGTAAAAGACGAAAAGAATCTGAAACTTGCAGGAACCCTGAAATACAAGGTAGGTGTCGGAGGTTTTTTAAACAGGAAGCAGGTATTTATTCAGGACTTTCTTCATTTTAACGGCAATAGGCGGGTGAGAGCCGGGGAGTATGTAAACTCTTTTCAGCTGGCACCATATTATGCTTACAGCAATGTTGCAGATTTTTATGTGATTGCACACGGAGAACTGCATTTGAACGGATTGCTTACAAATAAAATCCCGCTCTTTCGCAGGCTTAACTGGAACATTGTGGCAGGCAGTAACGCCTTCTTTGTAAACACCAATAATTATTATGCAGAACTGTTTGCAGGCCTGGAGAATATCTTTAAAGTTTTCAGGGTGGATGCTGTAGTCGGATATACTAATAATAATATGACAAGCGGAATCAGGATAGGTGCAGGAGGGCTGCTTGGCGGTACATTGAAAAGAGGGAATTCAGGCCGCGGAAGTTCTGCAGCATTTTAACCCGTCCGTTTTTTATCTTTGCAGGGATAAATTTGGTTTGCCCTGCAAGCATCCGATCATTTTAGATTTTACCGCACAAGGCGGTAATCAAATTATTTCTATGTCTGCCCTTTACAATCGCCAGAGCCAGGCTGAACTTAAGAAAATGCTCGCTGCGGAAACTGAGCCCAGGATTACAGTTTCTTTTTACCGTTATTTTTTTATTAATGACCCTGTTGCTTTCAGAAATGAATTGTATGAAAAATTTGATGTACTTAAAGTTTTCGGTAGGGTGTATGTGGCGCACGAAGGCATCAATGCTCAATTGAGTTTCCCCCAAAGTAATGCTGATAAATTCAGAGAAACAATTGAAATGACGGAGGGATTGTGCGGGTTGCGATTAAACATAGCATTAGAACATCAAGCATCTGAAAATAATCGGCCTGCAGGTGGCAAAAGCTTTTGGGTGCTTAAAATAAAAGTGCGGGATAAAATTGTAGCAGACGGAATTACAGATCCTGATTTTGATATGGACAATAAAGGCAAATATGTAACTGCCAATGAATTCAATGCGCTCACGGATAACAAAGACACCGTCATAGTGGATATGCGCAATCATTATGAATTTGAAGTAGGTCATTTTGAGAATGCCATAGAAATTCCCAGCGATACTTTCCGCGAACAGCTACCTATGGCTGCAGAAATGCTGAAGGGTTCTAAAGAGAAAAACATTATTATGTACTGCACAGGAGGCATTCGATGCGAAAAGGCGAGTGCATATATGCTGCATAATGGATTTAAGAATGTTTATCACCTTGAAGGAGGGATAATACATTACGCAAACAGTGCTAAGGAAGAAAAACTGCGTAATAAATTCCGAGGGAAGAATTTTGTGTTCGACGATAGGTTAGGGGAGCGAATAACCAATGAAATAATTTCTAAATGCCACCAGTGCGGACAAGCGGCAGACACACATACTAATTGCCTTAATGACGGGTGCCACCTTCTTTTTATACAATGTGCCAAATGCGCT
>JBGTJG010000299.1:0-7364 GCA_041745235.1 Ferruginibacter sp.
GCGGGGATTCTACTTTGTTAGATGAGCATGATAAATCTTTAATTAGAAATATCTTGCGCCATTGTATGCTTACATGGGTATACAGGCATATAGATAAGGCATTGTATGTGGGGTCTAACAATAAACAATATTATAAAAACTTCCGGTTAAAAGAAAGGCAACTTGTTTATGCTCCTCATGCCATAGATAATGATCGTTTCGCAAATTTTGAAGGGGCAGGGCTAAAGGCGATGTTACTGAAAAAACAATTGAGTATTAACCCCGGTGAGCCTGTATTCCTTTTTGCAGGAAAGTTTCAACCGAAAAAAAACGTGCAACTTCTGCTTAATGCTTTCATTCTCGCTGATTTAAGAACTTCCCATCTCATATTATGCGGGAGTGGCAAACTCGAATCGGAACTGAAAGGCATTGCCGAACCATATGGCAACATACATTTTTTACCCCATCAAACCCAGACTAATATGCCTGTTATATATGCTGCAGGTGATGTTTTTATTTTGCCTTCCTCCTATGATGAAACATGGGGGCTGGTATTAAACGAAGCTATGGCTTGCGGTATGCCGATAGTAGCAAGCGACCGGTGCGGCAGCGCAGCTGACCTCATTGAGGAAGGGAAGAACGGTCATATTTTCTCTTCCGGAAATACAAATCAACTTATCTGCATTTTAAAGAGTTATGCAGAAAACAAATCTAAAATAAAAGAGCAGGGGAATTACAGCAGGGAAAAAATAAAGGACTTCAGTTATACAGCATTGGTCCCTGTTTTTGAAAACATAGAAAATAAAACCTGAATTATCATTTTAAAGGCACAGACAACTCTTGTATGCTGAGTGAGCAATTAAATAAATTTATTTTCTTTTCGGTCAACTATTTTAAAGATAGCATGCAGTTAAAAAAAACTTTTCCATATCCTCAGACCATATCTTTCTCAAACACGCTGCCCTCGAGGTAATGCATTTTTTGATAGTGATACGTTTCCTTGTACCCGTTTGCAATAAATAAATGCTTTTGAATTGGATTGACATAGATCACTGTCATTTTACGCGGACGGGCAGCAAGGCTTATTTCAATATTTTCCACCACACCGCTCATTATGATGTCATCAAAAGGATTGAACATAAAAATACAATCCACATCATTTTCTATTTTAAAATAAAAAGCATCATTGTTGTACAGATCGTAGTGCAGGTCAGGGTATATTGCTTTTGTATTTTCTAAATTTATTTTTGCAACATCAAAAAGATCTTTTGAAAATTCTACACCGCTTATTTTTTTTACACCTGATACGGCAGCCACACACATTGCCCTTCCTCTGCCGCAACCGATATCCAGAAAATGATTCAATCCTGCAAGATTTATATGTTCGAAAAGGTGATCCAGCAGATCGTATGAAGCGGGCATGTAGATGGTGGCATGTGATATGTCAATACCTTTTTCTTCAAGGTCCAGCAGTTCATCAGCGCCTGTACTATTGATATTGTATTTTTTTTCACCCTTTATTTCGTGCCGAATGATATGGAGGGCAATCCTGATATTCCAGTTGTATGCGAGATAGAAAAAGTAGCGGAGAAATTTCATTTTTTCTGAAAAGAATTGAAAAGTCGGGTTACAAATATCTTGGATTTACCGGTCAGGGGGTATTACAGTTACCTCTCTTCACTTACCCTGATGTCAATTATCTTTAATTGCAAATTAGTGTTGCCGTTCCATTCATTTTCATCTATAGTGTACACGATATCAACAGGATTTCCCGCGGCAAGCAATGCAAATTTGTCGGCCATATTAAATCCAATCCCTGACAAAACACTATCATCCTGTTTAAGTACAAATTTGATGTGGGCCTCTTTTAGGATTTTGGAAAAGCCGAAATCGGTACATCGCTTTGAAATGAACACGGGTCGCATATTCATCGGGCCAAAGGGTTCCAACCTGCAAATCAATTTATAAAAACTTTCCTTCACTTCTCTGAAACTTATTTCTGCATCTATCACTATTTCAGGCACAAGTAAATGATCAGGGATGGATGATGCCACTACCTCGTCAAATTTTTTAATAAATGGTGCCAGGTTTTCAGCACGCATGCTTAGCCCTGCTGCGGCAAAATGCCCGCCGTATGCCAGCAGCAGATCCCGACATTCATAGATAGCTTCATATAAATTGTATCCCGTTACACTTCTGGCACTCCCCGAAATAAGATCACCGCTTTTTGTAAGCACAATAGTCGGGCGATGATAATGTTCAATAAGCCTGCTTGCAACTATACCTACTACTCCTTTATGCCAGTTCTCATTATAAACCACACACGATTTCTTGATCTGTAATGCTTCATCATCAATGATCATTTGCAGTGCATCTTGGGTAATGGCACTGTCTGCATCCTTCCTGTCTTTATTATCAGAATGCAGCAGATCTGCAAAATGTTTTGCTTTTTCCGGATCTTTTTCTATAAAAAGCTGCACCGCTTTTTTTGCATCATCCATACGGCCGGCCGCATTTACGCGAGGGGCAATGACAAAAACCACATTGGTTATTGTCATGTCTTTTTTAATTCCTGCCAGTTCAGTCAAAGCCTTTATACCGGGAGAAGGATCTTCATTTATTTTTTTTAATCCTAAAAATGCAAGTACCCTGTTTTCCCCTGTCATGGGAACAATATCGGCGGCTATTGCTATCGCTGCAAGATCGAGATGCCTGTACAGTTTTTCAACCGGAACATTAAAGTAACCGGTAAGTGCGGTCATCAGTTTAAATCCTACACCGCAGCCGCATAATTCTTTGAAAGGGTAGTGGCAATCTTTTTGTTTTGGATTTAAAACAGCCGCCGCATTTGGTATTACCTCACCCGGAAGATGGTGATCACAAATGATAAAATCTATCCCTAAAGTTGCAGCATAATCCACAAGGTCCGCAGACTTTATTCCGCAATCCAGGCAAATTATTAAAGAGAAATTATTTGTTGCAGCAAAATCAATTCCTGCTTTACTTACCCCATATCCTTCCCGGTATCTGTGCGGAATATAAAAGTCAAGATTCTGACTGTTATAGATTTCATTAAGGAAACTGTACATGCTTGCTACAGCTGTTGTGCCGTCTACATCATAGTCGCCGAAAACGAGGATTCTTTCATTATTAATTAATGCTTTTTCTACTCTGCTCACAGCCTTATCCATATCTTTCATAAGCATAGGATCATGGAGCATGGATATGTGGGGAACAAAAAAATCTCTGGCAGAATCGTAATCGGTAATTCCTCTCTGTGTAAGGATCTTACAGACAGTTTTACTCACCTTTAAATGTTCATGAAGTATTTCAATTTTCCTTTCATCAAAAGGAAGTATGGTCCATCTTTTTTGCAATGTTTAAAATTTTCTGTCTGTAGTGTAACAAACTAATTCCTGTAATGCATTACGGACAGGTGAATGGGGGTATTCGGCGAGGATAGTAAGAGCCTCGTCCCTGTATTGTATCATTTTTTGCTCTGCATATCTGATCCCCCCGGTCTTTTCTACAATGTCAAGAACCCATTGAACCTTCTTTCTATCCCTATTCTCATTTCTTACAATATATACAATCTCTTTCATTGTTTTTCTGTCAGTTTTGCTAAGGGTATAAATGAGCGGCAGGGTCATTTTCTTTTCTTTTATATCATTACCGGTCGGCTTGCCCACTTCTGCCGAACCATAGTCAAAAAGATCATCTTTAATTTGAAAAGCTATTCCGGCTTTTTCACCGAAGAGTTTCATTTGCTCACATATATCTTTATCCTTCGTGGTGCTGTATGCTCCTACCCCGCATGCAGAAGAAAGCAATGATGCAGTTTTATTCCTTATGATCTCAAAGTATACAGATTCGTCAATATTGAGTTTGCGGGTTTTCTCCATCTGAAGCAATTCGCCTTCACTCATTTTTCTGATGGCATCTGACAGTATATGAAGGTGTTCAAACTCATTATGTGAAGTGGAAAGAAGCAGTCCTTTAGAAAGTAAATAGTCACCTACGAGAACTGCGATTTTATTTTTCCAAACGGCATTAATGGAAAAGAAACCGCGTCTTTCCATAGATTCATCAACCACATCATCGTGCACGAGGGTTGCAGTATGCAACATTTCCACAAGCGCAGCGGCTCTGTATGTGCTCTCATTGACGGGGCCATGAAGTTTTGCGCTCAGAAAAACAAACATGGGGCGCAACTGTTTACCTTTCCGTTTGATGATATATTTCATCACGGTATCCAGAAGGGAAGTATTACTTTTAACCGCCTCCGAGAATTTACTTTCAAAAACTTTGAGTTCTTCCCCAATGATATCAAATACAGCTTTCATTTTAAAGCAGCAATTTATACCGGGGAATGCTAACTTGGCACAATTTTTTGTGTCTTCCGTAACATATTTAAATTGCTATGCAGCGATTTGGGTTAAAAAAACATCATTACTATACAATTTTAATCTCCAAATACCCAAAATTAATTTATAAATAATTCATAAATAAATTTGTATATTTGGTCATGTTGTGTAACTTTGCAATTAATCAATCAGTATATTTTCGAAAATCAACAATCATTAAGTTATGGTAAGCAAAAAGTTAAAATTATTATTTACCCTTTGTCTGGTTATATCGGTGGGTGCATTTGCACAGACTGAAACAACCAACGGGGGCTACATGACAGGAGGTTACAGCATTTATGATTCCTCTGTTATATCTTCCAAAGGGATGGCACAGCAAAACGAATTCCTAAATAATTCGTACGCTTATCCTGCAAAACCCCGCAATATGTGGGAATTCGGTGCTTCAATCGGAATGTTAAACCTAAGCAGTGATGTTCCTACCAAAGCACTAACTGCTCCTAACTTTGCAGTACATGTAAGAAAAGCTCTGGGATATTTATTTTCTCTGAGATTACAATATCTTTATGGCGATGCAGAAGGTTTTAACTGGAAACCTGCAGCAAATTACGGAAAAAATACTCCTTGGACTAATGCAGGTTATTTTGCACCAAGTCGCACAAATAGCGGTCAAATTGTAAATGTTAATGCTGCAGGTGGCACAAATACTTCAGCTGACGTTGTTTATTACAACCATCGCACAAACATCCAGGACCTTAGTCTTCAGGGATTGTTTACATTAACAAATATAAAATTCCACAAGGCAAAAACTAAACTGCAATTGTATGCAGGTGGTGGTGTCGGAGCTACAATATTTAAAGCGAAAGTTAACGCCCTCAATGAAGGTGCAGCTGGCGGTACTGCAAATTACGCTGCGTTATTCAGAACTGTTAATGCTAAATATCCTACTGCCGGCAACACGCTTTATGAAAATCGTAAAGATATTCTTGACGAACTGAAAGCAGGCATGGATGACACTTTTGAATCAGAAGCTCAAAACGACAGAGGAACTAATCCAAAATTGAAAGGCTATACTTTAAAGCCTTCTGCTACAATAATTGCAGGTCTTGCATTCAAGCTTGGCAAAAGAATCAACCTCGCCCTTGAAGATCGTTTTACTACAATTAAGAGTGACCTGGTTGATGGTCAGCAGTGGCAAGAGCAGGCAGCAGGTGATGCTGTTCTTACCCGTGATTACGATTCTTACAATTACCTTTCTTTGGGCCTTAACTTTAACCTTGGTTCTAAAAGAGTTGAACCTCTTTATTGGTTAAATCCATTGGATTATGCTTACAGCGAGTTGAATACTCCTAAGCACATGAAATTGCCTAAGCCACAATTTGAAGATGCTGACGGTGACGGTGTTCTTGATCAACTTGATCGTGAGCCTAATACACCTGCAGGTTGCCCGGTTGATACTCACGGTGTAACTAAAGATACTGACGGTGATGGTGTTCCTGATTGTAAGGATAAGCAGCTTATCACTCCAACTGAGTGCCAGCCTGTAAATGCTGACGGTGTAGGTAAATGTCCTGATCCTGAATGTTGTAAGAATGTCGGTACAGGTGCAGGTCCTACTACAGGTTGCCCTTCTGATTACCCAAGCTTGACTTTCAGAGGAAGTGCAATGAGCAACGATAACAGAGCAATGCTTTCTACTGTAGCTTCTAAAATGAAGGCTAACCCAACTTGTAATATTAGCATCACAGGATATCCTGAAGCTTCTAAAGCTGCACAGGCTGTATGTAATACAAGAAATGAATCTATCAGAAGGTATCTTGTAGAATCTCAGGGTATCAGTGCTGATCGTATCTCTATCAACTGCGAAGTTGGTGATGGTACTAACAAAAACACAGTAGATATCAGATCTAATTAATAAAGAGTCTTTTTGCTTAAAGAAAAACCCTTCCGCACGGAAGGGTTTTTCTTTGGCTTTATAAAATCATTAACGCTCTGGTTTTGCGTATTCATAAATAAAGGGGGAATTTTGAAAGATAACTGCTAATTTTGCACTCTTTATGAAATCAATTATTAAATTTCTTGCTGCGGCTTTTTTTCTTGTAAGTTTGAATTCGTGCAGCAAATTTAGTAAAATAGAAAAAAGTAAAGACGCCGGATACAAGCTTACGAAGGCTAATGAATACTACGCACAGAAAAAGTATCGGAATGCCCAGGTTCTGTATGAGCAATTATTTCCGTCACTTAAAGGAACTAAGGAATTTGAAGATGCTTATTACAAATACGCATATTGCTTTTTCTATCAGAAACAATTTGCACAGGCAGAGACTAATTTTAAAGGTTACCTGGAAGTTTTTCCCAATAGCCCAAAGGCTGAGGAAATGGATTATATGCGAGCCTATTGTTTTTTTAAACAAAGTCCCAAAATAGATCTTGAGCAGGTTAACACCCTCAAATCTATGAATATGATGCAGACCTTTATAAACACGCATCCCGGCTCTCCCAGAATACAGGAGGCTAATCAAATCATAGACGAAGGCCGGGCAAAACTTGAACAGAAGGAAGCGAGGGCTGCCCAGTTGTATTACAATCTTGGCCAGTTCAGAGCAGGGGGAATTGCTTTCGATAATGTGCTCAACAATTATCCTGAATCGGCGAAAGGAGATTGGTATAAGCTGATGGCAGTAAAATCATATTATCGTTTTGCAAAACTCAGTATAGAAGGAAAACAAACAGAACGTTTTGAAAAAGTAACGGCTGCTTATCTTGATTTTGCTGATCGTTTTCCGGATAGTAAATTTCTTAAAGAAGCAGAAGAATACAGCAACCTCAGTAAAAACAATATTAAACAACTCAATAATGAGCAAACTCCGTCGTCAACTTAGTTCGGGTACCAGCAGTGTAGTAGAGCCAAAAAAATTATCTGATCTTAAAGATAAAATGGACAAAGAAGGAGTACTTTCAGAAATAAATTTACAGCCTCACAATAGTGTTCGTCATGAAGCGTTAACAGCATTAAATTTA
>JBGTJG010000300.1:0-11647 GCA_041745235.1 Ferruginibacter sp.
CCATTCACGATCTATACGGGGGCGGTCCCGTACATAATAATGCGCCACCCACAAAGGGTATTCATCAAATTTTCCCGCAAGATATTTTGTGTAAAAATCAGCATTGCTGTAGATGATCGGCTTTACACCGTATCTTTTTTCTACTGCTGCAAGCCACTCCCCAATGCGCTTCTGATAATCTTTTAGGGATGCCCCGTATATTTGTTCCGCGTCCAATACCGGCGGCAGGTCACCGGGAGCAAGCGCAACTGTATTCATAAAATGTGCTGCCTGTGCCGCACCGCTTGCAGAGCCGATAAAATAATGATAGGCGCCTCTTACAACACCGGCTTTCTTTGCCCCGGCCATGTTTCGTCGGAATTGGACATCTGTGAAGTTTGTCCCTTCTGTTGCTTTCATAAATGCAAATCCGATTGCGGTATTTGCCACCTTCATGTCTTTTACATGCTGCCAGGAAATTTGTTTTTGATATCGGCTTACATCTATCCCATGGATCGGGTAATTGATCGGGATATATATGCCGAATTCTTTGTAGCGAACAAAGTCAGGTTCAGATTCTTCATCAGGAATATAATACAGAAATGACGCAACGAGAGCAAGCAGGAGCGCAGCGAAAAAAATAAAATTCCCAAATCGCCGCCGCCTTTTGTTTGCCATAAAATTATTGTTGCTGTTATTTTTGCAACCCGTTTTTTTGTTTGGTTTGGCGGATAATGAGACTTTGGAATTGCATAATGAGCTCCTTGTTGTCCTTGCTAACCGTATCAATTTTGGATTTGGAAAGGTCAAATAAATAATAGTAGTCCCATTTTTGAACAGTCGTATCATTATGATCATCCACACTATTATCATGGCTTTGCTGATACCGCATAAATGATTTGAAACTTTTATTATTATCCTGAAATATCCAGGATGTTTTCTCAGCCGCATCCCCTGCATCGCCGAATGTTTCTGATAATTCGGTGATGTCTGTAATAGAATCAAGAGAAATGTCGAAGAGTAAAAGCTTTACAGATGTTGGCTGATACATTGCCGGAGTACGCATAATAAGGCCTGTACCATTGGTGCTAATGGAAAACTTATAACAGGCAAAATACCCGGTGTCGTTACCAAATTGTTCCTTTAGTATTTTCGGAATCAGCTTAATATCTGCACGTTCAAGAGGTTTTCCTTTATATTTATATACAGCCTTTTCCGGCTCGTATGAGGAGAAAACTTTTAAAGTGTCAAAAGAAATGGAATCAAACTTCGCTAACAGATTTTCAAACTTGGATGCTTTATGTACAGGCTTAAAAATTTTTACTTCCTTTTCGTTGCACCTGATGAACACTATCAGTATAAACGAATAAATTATAATCTTCATAATGATATTTGCGGAGGGATACTTATTTCAAAAACTTTTTTACAACAGTTTTTCCCGCCGATATAACCTGAACAATATAAGCACCCCTAGCCCATGAACTAACCGGAACCTGTAAGCGTACTGTACCATATATCAGCGTTACCTTATTTTGATAAACCTTTTGCCCGCGCTCGTTGTATACAGCAACTATTGCTGATACATCCCTGAAATCATGGAGGTAGATCGTGAAAGGGTCCATCGCTGGATTAGGATAAAGCTCTACTATAGCTGCACCTGTGTTTGTTATCTGAGGCACGGGCACCGGTACAGGTGGTGGTGGCGGCGGAGGGGGAGGTGGTGGCGGAGGTGGCGGCGGCGGAGGAGGAGGAGGTGGCGGCGGTGCCACACTCACAGAGTCTGCTAATTTTGTGGCAGAATTATTTCTAGTGATCAGCCAATACTCCGGGTCTACAAATACTGTATCTGCTTTAAAACCCAATGATCTGAAAAAAGTTTCACCGTTCACTGTATTATTTACAAGCACTGTTTTTTCCTGCGTGGCATTTTTAAATTTAAGCGGTAGGGGCAATTGAAATAACGGCACCGAAGAATGTGAGGTTACATGGTTTAGCTTAATATGCACATTGTTTGTATCTACTCTTTTCCATTGCACATTATAGCTGGGATAGCCCTGCCCTGTGTACCATTGGTCAAAGAAGTAACCAAGCGTGAGGCCGCTCTCTTCTTCCAGGTTTCTTTTAAAGTCTGCAGTCGTTGCATTCCCGTAAGCTAATAATGGATCTGCTGTATATCTTCTTATAGCCCGGAAGAAAATAGAATCTGTGAGGATAACCCGCAGCATATATAAGAGATGACTGCCCTTATTGTAACTGAGGCGACTGCTGAATATAGTATTCACCGAAGTAGTATCCAATACCTTAAGAGAGCCCCCTGGAGAGGAAGTAATATTATTTACTACAGCTGCACGATTGGGAATTGCTGAAACGGGGTATTTGGTTTCCATATGGTAAGCGGCAAAATGTGTAGCAAAGCCTTCATTAAGCCATATATCCTGCCAGCTGCCGCAGGTTATTTTATTTCCGTACCATTGATGTGCAAGTTCATGAGCCATAAGTGATTCACCGGTTCCTGTCATAAAACTGGCAGTCTGATGTTCCATGCCGCCGCCCCAGTGAAATTCTACATGACCGTATTTTTCCTGCAAAAACGGGTAAGGCCCCAGATTGTTGTGAAATAATTGCATAGCCTGCACCACCTTTGGATTGAGTAGCTGAAAAGATGCGAGGTTTTCCGGGTAGCAATGCGTTTGCATAGGAAGATTGACTGTTCCCAGTTGTATATTGGTGTTAAATACAGAATAGTTTGTTATAGCCATGCAAACCAGGTAAGTAGCTATAGGATAGCGGTGTTTCCAATGAGTAGTTATTTTATTACCGGGAGTTGCAATTTCAGATTGTAAAATGCCGTTGCTTGCACCCCTGTATTGGTTTGGGTGAATAAGAAAAATGTCGATTGAATCTGCTTTATCTGTAATACCGTTTTTACAGGGCCACCAGTCCATTGCTCCGTATGGCTCACTCAAAGTCCACATTACCGGTATGCCTGAATGAGAACTGACAATAAAAGAACCGAAACCGGTATTTGGCGGAATACCCTGATAGGATATACTTACGGAGTCAAGAACATTATTTCCTATAGCAGCGGGGAAATTAATAGCAAGAGTATTAGATGGTTGTGACCATACTGTAGTAATGCCGTGGTATTTCACATCAGTCACAGAAAGAGCACTCACCAGATCCATCGTAATAGAAGAGCCCGGGGCAGTCATCCTGAAATAAACGGTTACTTTACCTTTTATAAAACGAATAGCAGGATCTGCTTCCCATTCGCAACGGTAATACTTCACATCAAAATTATTGGAAGCTGCAGTACGGCTGTTGAACCCTGTAAGTTGTCGCTGCATACCCTTCATTTCCATGTTTGCAAGTGATTCTGCATCTGCAGGTTCCTGAGCAAAAGCGAAATTGGTGAAGAATAAAAGGAGTAGTGTAAATATTTTCATGATCAGGAATTTCTAAATTGAGGAAGAGAAGGTCTTCGTATCAAATTTAACTGTTATGCCTGAATAATAAACGCTGATTAATGATTATAGGTTTTCTTTAGCAGTAGGATAATGTTCACTGATTACAATCAATGTGAAGGCGCAGCTTTATTCAGATCGGCCGGCTGTCTATTTAACTCTCTTTAGATCCAGGTCATGAAAGTCAAAGCTGAAATCAATATTCGGCGAGATACCTTTCATTTTAATCGATTGTGCTTTCCCTGTTTCATCTAAGGCGAACATAGCCAGCGCATCGCAGTTCATGGCCCGGTATTCCCATTTTATAGCAAATGTATTAGCATTGTAAAAAGACATGGGGCCGTTTAGTTTAGGCGAACGATGTGCTTTGATCATTAGTTTTTTGTCTTTCTCAAATACTTCCATTTTTCCGAACCATTTATCTTCATAAACGCCGATATAGTCCTCATTTTTTATCGTTGTATTTTTTGCAGCTTCTACTTTTGCCCAAACTTTCTTCGTCACCTCATCCCCCGTGCCCTTTTGCTTATCCATATTGGAAACAATTTTATTTGTCCAGCCAAAATCATCCAGGCCCAGATAGCTGTCCGCAATAGTATTGGTAACTGCAGTAAAAAGTCCGCCTCCGCCATTTTCTGTATTTGTCAGAACAACAATTCCTAAGTTGAGATCAGGATACATTGTTACAATCGAAAGCATACCGGGCAGGCCGCCGGTGTGGGATACTTTTAAGTTTCCTTTCTCATCTGTTATAAACCATCCCAGGCCATAACCTGTAAAATGGGCATTATACCGTGGCCACGGGTTAGTTTCCAAAACGGTATGAAGCTTCCACATCTCACTGTGATTTTTTAAAGAGAACAGATTTGATTTCAGATCAGTGCCGTATTTACCTTTATTCATACGAACCATCATCCATTTTGCCATATCGTTGACATTGGAATAAATCCCCCCGGCCGCACTCCCTATTCCTATCAGGTAGGCGTCTATGTTTTTTATCGTTCCGCTTTCTGAAGAATGCGGTACAGCCAGATTGCTTTTATCGGTTAATAAGCTTCCTACATAAGAATTATTCATTTGCAGGGGAGCAAGGATTCGTTTTTGTACAAATGATTCATAGCTCATCCCGCTTGCTTTTGCAATCACCTCTCCGGCAACGATATACAATAAATTATCATAATCAAATTTGGTTCTGAAAGCCGACTCAGGTTTAAAATGCTGAAAGCTCCCAACAACATCTTTGATAGTAAAGTTTGAACCATCAGGAAAAAACATCAGATCGCCTACTCCCAATCCAAGGCCGCTGCGATGCGTCAGCAGATCCTGTATGTTGAAATTCTCTGTTACATAATCATTGTACATTTTAAATTCCGGGATATGGTCCTTTACTTTATCTGTCCACTGTAGTTTCTTTTCATCTTCCAGGATAGCAAGGGCAGTAGTGGTAAATGCCTTGCTGTTTGAAGCGATCTGAAAATTGGTGTTTTCGTTCACTGCTTTATTTGTGGTGATATCCGCCACACCGTAACCTTTTGAATGGATCACTTTGCCGTCTTTTACTACAGCAACGGATGCGCCTGCCACTTTAAATTTTGCAAGCGCATCATTTACAAGGGAATCCATTTTTTGTGAGGATAGCTGAGCAAATGTTGAGGCAGATAGAAAACAAATAAACAAGAATGGAGCTACAACACGAGTAATTTTTTTCATGTGTAAATAGTTTGTTAGTTAGGTATATACTTTCAAAAGTATGGATTTTGTTTCTTCTGCTAATAATCCATAATGATCTGCTTTTCCGAAAATACAGTATGCTGACTACTATGGCATTCCTAAGGATCAGGAACCAAAATTCCCGCGGCCCACTGCAACTTATTCGCCACTTTAAAAAATTTAGCTTTCAGTTCCTGTAATTTCTGAAGCGATTCCAACGTTTTATTTTCCCTGGCATTGATAAGAAAGAGTGAACTCTCACCGCCACGAAATCTGGTCTCCTCTCCGCGCTGCAAGGCCTGATAGTTTCTATATGCTTTTTCCTGAAGGCCAACCTGGCTTTTCAGCGTTACCAGTTCATTGAAATAGCTTTTTACTTTAGTTTCTACCTCTAATAGTTTTTGGCTTTGCTGCAATTGTGTTTCAGCTATTTTCAATTTTGCAATCCGATATTCACCTCTTCCCTGCGACAGGCGCAGCGGAATACCAAGTGATAAGCCGTACTGAAAATTGTTTTCAAACAAAGGCCCGGTGCGGGTTTTTAATACATCGTATCCTTTGCCGAGGCGGTTATATTTAAAGTTGACAGCCGGTAGCAACTCCTGGAATTTTAATTTTTTTTCTACGGCGAGCACATCTAATTTATAATTATAAATTATTAATTCAGGATGGTTTTTTCGTGCAGCATCCAATAAGCCGTTCAGGTCCGGTATGGGAACGCCTGCAATATTTAAAAATTGCAGGTCCTCTGCAGGAACGATATTGGCCGGTAGATTATATGGCTCTGCTGCAGCCGTCCATAAAAACACAGAAAGATCCAGCGTTATATTTTGAAAAGAGAGGCCTGCCTCGCTTTTAAGCAATTGGAAATTTTGAAGTTGAGTGAGTGCTTCCGTAGTATCAATCGCGGGCCTTTCACCCAGCACGAAAGCAGTCTTTACCAATTCCAGCCTTTTTTCATTCACGGTCACAGCATCATCCAGTATTTCATAGATCTTATATTCCTGTACCCATTGCCAGTATGTGTTCATTGCATCCAGCAGCAAATCATTGAGTATGTTTCTTTTTTCCGTAGCTGAAGCGGTGCGTAAAATCTTTGCGGTCTGCAAAGCAGCCCGTCTCTTATCCATCAATAAATTTTTACCCAGCGGCACCATAAAGCCGAGGTAACTGCTTTGGCCTTTCGTTTCTACCGGATCTGTACGGTTGCCGGATAAATATTC
Source organism: Ferruginibacter sp. (assembly GCA_041745235.1). GTDB lineage: Bacteria > Bacteroidota > Bacteroidia > Chitinophagales > Chitinophagaceae > Ferruginibacter. Next base: position 6,377 of record JBGTJG010000300.1, read on the forward strand.
TAAACCTGCTGAGACCTCTGCGCCAAACCAGGTTGGAATAGAAAGTTCCGGGCGGTTGTAATAATAATAATCAGTGCCGTCAAAAGTTTTTTGGGCAGATTCGTTTTGGAGATAAGGGTCAAACATTCCTTTGGCTACCGTAACCTCTGCCTTTGATCTTTCAATAAATATATCAGCCTGCTTAGCCACGGGGTGAAATCGTTTTACAATTTCCATCACCTGCTGTGCGGATAGCGTGTGTAAAGAATCCTGTGCTGATGCGGGCAGCCGAAACAGTAAAGCAATAAGGAGAGCGATATGTTTTAAAAACTTCATTTTTTCTCTTTTTGCTTTGCTTCTTCTTTCTTGTAATAGTCCGGCGGAAAGCCGTTGATGTTCCGCCACAATTCATACCATACAGGTACATCCTTTAATAAGGTAATGCCTTGTGCACCGGCGCCCATTTTTAATTCTTTGGGCCAGGGTTTATCTGCAACATTTTCTTTTACCAAAACCCTGAATTTGCCGTTAGCACTCATATTGCTTTCTACCGCTACGATCTCGCCGCCAAATGTGCCTGATGATGCTTTGGGCCAACCGCTGAAAACAATTGCAGGAAAACCGTCAAAGAGAAAACGTACTGTTTGACCCGGTGCAATCAAAGGCAGGTCCAGTGGTTGCACAAACATCTCAACAGCATATTGAATTTTATCCGGAACTATTTCCGCTATCATATCGCCGTCTTTTACAAATTCGCCTATGCCCGCCTTTTGTGCCTTTATTATTTGTCCGCTTTGCGATGCTAGTATAAAGTACATGCCGTTGCGAATGTTATATCCAGCATATTGATTTTCAAGCTTTGCCACATCGGCTTGTCCGCCCGCAATCTGGGTGAGCGATTGATACTGATCGCCCTGTGCTTTCGCTACTTTCTCCAGGTTCTCCTGTTGCATTGCACTCATCTCTATTCTTGTTATCGTGAGATCCTGCTTGCTGTTGGACAGTTTATTTTCAGCGCTTATTTTTTTTGCCGCAGCATTTTGATAATCCCTGTTTCTTATTTCCAGTTGTGTGAGGGATACCAGTCCGCTATCATACATTGCCTTTTGCCTGCTGTATTGTTTTGTGCCGATGCTGAGATCATTATTGGCTGCTGCAGCTTCGGCACTGTCAGACTGAACCTTAAGCTGCAACTGGTTAAGTTTATTATTTAACTGATTAAGTTTAAGCTGAAGACCGGAATTGATGGCACCTATCTGCCTGTCTGCCACATGTACTTTGCTTTTGTAATATTCAACTGATAATTGTTTTCCGGCAAGTTGTTCTTTTGTTCGTTGTAATAATTTCGGATCCAGGTATTCTGTTTTTACTTCCGTTAACTGGATAAGTGTGTCTCCGGCTTTTACATAATCACCTTCTTTGATATGCCATTTCATAACCCGTCCGCCGATGATGGTATTTACCTGTTGGGGACGCTGCTCCTGTAACAAGGTTGTAACTGTTCCTTTTGCCCGGATATTTTGTGTCCATGGCAGAAATAAAAAAACACCGAACACCAACACACATAAAAAGAACCACAGTTTTACCCGGCTGTTTTTATCATGCATATAAATATGCGTATATGCGTTTATTTTATCGTTGTTCATAATTTATTTTTTGACGGCCGGCATAGATGTGATAATGCTGCCGTTTGTCATGGTCAAAACTTTGTCGCAGCCCGCAGCAAACTCTTCATCGTTTGTGACTACTATCACTGTGGTATCTTTTATTTCATTTAATAGCTGCATGATCTGTTGGCGGTTACCACTTTCTGTATTAAACCATGGTTCTTCAAGAAGCAATAAACGCGGCTTACCGGCAAGGGCTCTTACCAATAATAGTTTATGGATCACATTGCGGGGCAAACGTTGTCCTATGGGATCCAGCATGGTATCGTAGCCGGTTTTTAAGGTTTCAATAAAAGTATTGAGTCCCACTTTTTCGGCAAATTCAGTAATGTTTTCCATCGTGATATCTTCATTTCCCAATGAAATGTTTTCCCTGATCGTACCTTGAAAAATATCCTGCACATTCATCAGCACACCTGTTTGTGAACGGACTGATGTGAGCTCATAATTGCCAAGCGGTACATCATTCAGAAGGATCGCACCTTCAAAGTCAGTAAACGCACCTGACATCAGTTGTAATAAGGTTGATTTCCCGGAACTGTCTTTACCCGTTATACATACCTTTTCACCGCTCTGTATTTGCAAAGAAATATTATGCAGCACATTTTTTTCATCATTATAGCTGAAGCTTACCCCTTTCATTTCTACTTTAAGCCCTTTGTCTGATTTTGAAAGCAGAAACGTTCCGTTGCTCTCTGTAGGTTTGTCGGTAAGGTTTCCGATCTTTTCTATAGAGGTAAGCGTATCGTATACACTTTCCAGATTCATGATCAGTTTCTCTACTGAATTGAGCACAAGGAGGATCACTATCTCAGCAGCAATAAATTGCCCGATGTTCAGTTGTTGGTTTACCAATAAAATGGTACCCACTATGAGCATGGCTGCGGTAATTACCGTTTTAAAAAGCACCAGTACATTATATTGGAACAGCAATATTTTAAAATGATTGTTACGGGCTTTTAGATAATCAATCACCCTTTCATCTGTTTTCCCCAAATGCAGTTCCGTGCTTTTTGCAGATGTTACGGTCCTGATCACTCGGGCCGTTTCCTCAAGCCATCCCGCAACTTTATATTTAAAACTGCTTTCTTCCAGGCTGGTCTGCAGGCCGTTGCTGCCTGTAAAGCGCAGTATTATCCAAAGCAAAATAATAAGGACTGTACCAAAAAGGATAAATGCGGGATGATAAAAGGACAGCAGGATCAACCCGAACAGGATCTGAATACTTGCCGTCGGTATGTCCAGCAGGATCTTTGATAAACTTTTTTGCAACACGGGGATATCAAAAAAGCGGTTTACCAATTCAGGCAAATAAAGATTATCGATTTTTTTAAGGTCGAGTCTCGGAATATGGTTTGCAAAGGCAATAGTGTATCGAACAAAAATTTTCTGCTGAATTTTTTCAATAACCTTCATCTGGTTGATTTGCATAATGCCTACAGCAAGTACACCAACCACTATCAGCCCGATGAGTACAATAAGTGAAGCCCGCATGGAGGCGCCAAGCACAAAGCCAATGATTGCCTGTACACCGATCGGTAATGAAAGCTGTATCAACCCGTTCAGTATCGCATAGATGTAAACCGCAGTTATTTCTCTACGCTCAAGTTTTACCAGGTTTAATATTCGGTTAAGCGGATTTAATTTATCCGGCATAAAAAATAAATTCGTTATAAAAAAACAATGGATATCAGATATAATTATAGTCGATAAATTCGCCTGTGTATTTAAACGTGAACTATTGTTTCAGCTAACCAAATTAATATCCGGCAATTTTATCTGATTTATTCACCTTGTCAGATAACTCCACATACAAACCTATTTGTAAGAAGTCGCGACCTGTTTCATCATTAATTTTGTAGTCAAACTGGTGTAAATATCCCACTTGCCAAGCAGTTTGCTTTGTTATTTTATATCCCAGGGAAACTACGGCCCGGTTTCGTTCAAAATATGGCTCCTTATCAGTAAAGAATATTTCATTACTTAAATTGATTTGATAAGGTTTAAAACCTGATTTATTTTTTCCGAAGGGATATGAAGTTCCTAATCTGTATCTGTACCGAGTTTTAAAACCGGTGTTGGTTAACCTGAATTCTGCCCTGTACCGATGCTCCATAGTATAATTGCCGATTGCCTGCGTAAAACCGATCTGAGGCCACACTCGGAATTCATCATTGTTTTTTGGTCTTAAGAAGTTGCCCCCTTCTTTGTAAGTATCATATTTGCCGGCACCGATTGTAAGCGCAACATTGTTATTCAGTTTGTAAGACCCACCTCCTTTATATTCATGATAATGAAAATCGCTGTAGAATTTTAATGAGCGCAGTTGAACTTCGCCAAATACACTCCATTTTTCATCTAATTTATATCTGACATTAATAATGTTCCAGCTGCCCAAATCAAAACCCTGAGAAAAGCAGAAATTATTAATAAACAGCAAGAGAATCAGGGATAAAGATTTCTTTATTATTCTCATCATTAGTATCTGTTGGCATTTTTCGAATGCGTACAAAATGACGCTGTAGTTTCGAATCTCCTGTGTTATAAAACATGCTTAGCCAATTTATCTTCTCCCTTTTTATAATGTTCATGTGTTTCTACCGGGTTGATATTTTTGTGCATCCGCATTTGGAAAATACTTACCAGTAATGAAAAAGCCATAGAAAAATAGATATAACCTTTTGGAATCTCCATGCCGAATCCTTCGCTGACCAATGCAAATCCTATCAGCAGTAAAAAGGATAATGCCAGCATTTTAAATGAAGGATGTTTATTGACAAACGTGCTGATGGGTTCGGCCGCTACCAGCATAATTATAACGGTAACAATTATAGCTGTATACATAACCCACAGTTCATTTACCATACCTATTGCTGTAATAATAGAGTCAATTGAAAAAACCAGATCCATTATGAGAATCTGAAAAATAACCTGAGCAAACGTGGCAGCTTTAATATTTTTGGTTTGATTACCCTGCTCTCCTTCCATCTTATGATATATTTCAGCAGAGCTTTTATACAAGAGAAATAACCCTCCTACTATCAAGATTAAATCTTTGCCCGATATTCCCTGATTAAAAAAGCTGAACAGGTCCTCGTCTAATTTCATGATCCATGCTACCATAGCTAATAAACCTAAGCGCAAAACCATGGCCAGGATTATTCCGTAAAGCCTTGCTTTTTTTTGCTGATCTGCCGGCAATTTATTTGCCAGAATAGAGATAAAAATTATGTTGTCTATTCCGAGAATAACTTCCAGAGCTATTAAAGTCAACAGCGAAACTATTATCTGATAATCCATTCTTCCATTTTTTTAATTTTCTGTTTCTTCATCAATGCTGTGTAATTCCATTACTCTTCTTTTGATCTTATCATGAAGATTATTGGCCATGTGCACAATAGGTGTAGCACACATGTAAAAATCAATGTTAGGAAATTCCCTTTTTAAGCTTGCTTCAATTTTACTGTACAAAATACTTTTTGTTAAAAACTGAATAACATATACTTCAGTTTGCACTGTTGTATTTGTCGTACTCAAATGATATGAATCTAACATGCTTCCAAAAACATTAAGTGTAAACTTATTTTTCAGAAGGCTGTTTGCAACAGCGTCTCCCCTTTCTTTA